>CAYNPR010000007.1:0-18787 GCA_964399115.1 uncultured bacterium
CCAGTCGCCAAAGCTGGAGCCAATTTCCATGCCGCCATCAACAAGGGGAAATTCCATGGAATGATTTGTCCCGCAACACCCAATGGCCTAGTATCTCTTCCTGGGAATGCATATTCCAGTTTATCCGTCCAACCGGCATAATAAAAAAAATGGGCAGCGGACAAGGGAACATCAACATCCCGGGATTCGCGGATCGGTTTCCCGCCGTCCATGGATTCAATCACCGAAAATTCCCGTGCCCTTTCTTGAAGTAGTCGAGCAATCCGGAAAATATATTTCCCCCGCTCCTTTGGTGCCATTTTCGACCAGATTTTAGTGTAGGCTTTCCTCGCAGATTCCACTGCTTTTTCAATATCGGCTTGACTGCTTTCAGCGACTTCAGCGATCTTTTCTTCATTGGATGGATTTATCGTGTCAAAATATTTACCATCCACGGGAGGAATGAATTCGCCGTTGATAAAAAGATCAAAACGATTTTTTAATTGAATATGATCTATGCTTTCCGGTGCGGGACTGTATACCCAATTTTTTGTTTTACTCATAACTTCTTTCTCTAATCGATGGAAAAATAATCCTTGGATTGATAATGTCCGGTAGACTGTTTTACAATCTGCATTAATACGTCATTTGCCAACGAACTGGCACCAAACCGAAATAAGTTGGGCGAAAGCCAATCATTTCCAAGCGTTTCTTTGATCATGACTAAATATTGAATTGCCTGTTTGGACATACCAATACCTCCAGCGGGCTTCATACCAATCTTCTTACCGGTTTTTGCCTTAAAATCCCGAATGGCTTCCATCATGGTCAAAACCACACATGGTATGGCGGCGGGTGAGACTTTTCCCGTTGACGTTTTGATGAAATCCGCACCCGCTTCCATGGCAATATCACTTGCGAGACGAACATTGTCCAATGTAACTAATTCACCCGTTTCCAAAATAACTTTCAAATGTACTTTTCCGCAGGCTTCCTTTACTTGGGCAATTTCATCTGAAACGTATTGAGTGTCCCCCTGGAGAAATTTCCCGCGAGAAATGACCATATCAACTTCATCTGCTCCTGCATCGACTACTGATCTAACTTCATCCAATTTTGTATTCAAATTAACCATACCGCTAGGGAAAGCCGTTGCCACCGATGCAACTTTGATTCCCGTTCCTTCCACTGCTTTCTTAGCAATGGGCACCATGATGGGATATACGCAAATGGCCGCCACGTTTGGTAACCCGGGAAACTGGTCATGCAGATGGCTTGCTTTATAGCAAAGCTGTTTCACTTTCCCCGGAGAATCTTTTCCTTCAAGCGTTGTTAAGTCAATCATGCTTAATGCGAGACGCAATCCTTGCACTTTTGATTCTTTTTTTATGCTTCTGGAAAAAAGATGGGTAACTCTTTCCTGAGCATTGACCTGGTCAATGGTCTGATTGAATATTGGTTGATTTAGAGCCATAAATCGGTTACTGTCGCAAGTTAATTTATATCAATTATTTATTTGAATGGTTCTTCACTTTATACAGAATCTAACATTATCAATCAGCTTTTGAGCATCCTGTTTATTCCTCCCTTCCGCGTAGATTCGCATAATGGGCTCGGTATTGGACTTACGCAAATGGACCCATCGATCATCCCAAGTAAACTTTACTCCATCCAGCATATTTTTCTCTGCATCATTAAAAAGTGAAATTACTTTTTCAATCAATTCATCCGAATCAATGCTTTCCAGACTGATTTTATCCTTCACTATCTCAAATTGCGGCAGTGATTGGTGAATATTACTTAATGTCTCATTGGATTGAGATATCCTGTTCAAAACCATAATGGCGCCCACCAACGAATCTCGACCCAGGTGGGCTTCCCGTAAGATCACACCGCCATTCCCTTCTCCCCCCAGCTTGGAGCCAACCTGATTCATTTTATTCACAACGTTGATTTCGCCCACCTCAGAACGAATCACGGAACTCCCTTTTGATTCTGCTAACTTATCCAATGATTGGGACGTGGAAAGATTAGTCACAAACACTTCTGTTTCATCTACCTCGTTTAAATAACCATCTGCCGCAAGAACCAGCGTGTATTCTTCACCTATTGGTTTTCCTTTTTCATTCACGACAGCAAGGCGATCCGCATCCGGATCCACGGCAAACCCCGCATCAGCGCCATTTTCCAAAACGGATTTTGAAAGGTCCGTTAAATTCTCAGGCAATGGTTCCGTCCCTCGAGTAAAATTCCCATCCGGTTCACAATTCAGTTCAATCACTTCACAGCCCAATGCTTCCAACAGGGTTGGAAGGGCATGGGCGCCTGCGCCATTTACGGCATCAATGACTATTTTGAAATGCCGGCGTTGAATCCTGTTCAAATCAATACATTTCAAGCTGACACAGGCTATCACATGTTTCTGAATGGCATTTTGCTCCGGCCAAATGATCCCCACTTCTTCCGCATCCGAAACTTCATTTTCCGCTACCGCCAATTCAAATAATCGTTCACAATCTTTTTCGTGGAAAAAAGTGCTGTCTTCTCGGACAAATTTGATGCCATTCCATTCAATGGGATTATGGCTTGCCGTGACGATAAATCCTCCTACTGCTTCCGTGTTATGAACCATGTATTGCACGGTGGGTGTGGGAACAATACCGCACTGGATCACTGTTCGGCCAAGCCGAATGAGTTCGCCCATCATAGCATGGATAATTTCTTCACCGGAAGGACGGCTGTCCCGCCCGGCCATAATCACACCATCGGGAAGCATCTGGTGCAAAGCCCGTGCGTATTGAATAGCGATTTCAGGAGTAAGATGAGATGCGGTAAGTCCTCTTACGCCGGATATACTTTGAATCAACATGGTTTCGGAAAGAATGAATAAAATGTTAGGATTGAAATTCGCAAGTCCCAGGAGATGTTCCAAAAAGAAAAGCCCCAACAATTATGCCGGGGCTTTTTTGATATTTTCGCATAGAAAATTATTTGCGACGCTTTCGCCTATAGCGGCGGTTGGCGCGAGGATCATTTCGCAATGCTTCAATCCGCGCAAACCTGGCAAGCCGACGAGCAGTCTTTTTTGCTATTTCTCTCTTTTCGTCGCTTGGTTTCACATAGAAAGACCGGGTTCGGATCTCCCGAAGGATTCCAGCACGTTCCCACTTCTTCTTAAATCGACGAAGCGCGCGCTCAAAAGACTCTTTCTCTCTTACCTGAACTTCAACCATGTATAGTTTCACCTCCTCAGGATCGTTTTATGGTTGATAAAATAATTCTTTTTATCGTCCAAAATTTGCCGGCGATATTACCGGGCGAAGAGGATATATCCAAGGACTAAACCATTGAAGCAAATTCTTCAATCGTCAAGGTTTCTGGCCGCCGGGTAAAGTCAATTTTTCCCCGGGCGTCTTTAGGAAGATCCCATCCTTTCATTGAATTGCGAAGCATTTTTCTTCTCTGGGAAAAGGCGGCCGTAACTATTTTGTTAAATTGAATATACTTATCATCAGAAACCAGTGGATTTTCTTTTTTGGTCAGCCTGACAATGGCGGAATCCACTTTTGGCCGAGGGATGAACACATCCGGTGGAATCGTAAAACAATATTCAATGTCCAAATATGAACCCACTATTACCGTGAGCCGTCCATAAGCTTTAGTGCCGACTTGTGCTGAAAGGCGATCCGCCACTTCCTTTTGAGTCATAATAAATGCATCATTCCAATAATCCAATTGTTCGATAAGCCAAAAAACAATGGGCGATGTGATATTGTAAGGAATATTGCCAATCACACGTACTGGATTCAAAATGGGAAGGTCTTCAATCTCCTGAAGTAAAACATCTCCGTGGATCACTTTTAACCCTTCCAACACTGCCCGGTTTTTCAAATGGTCAATGAGCAATGGATCAATTTCGACTGCTACCATTTCTTTCACCAGAGGCAGAATTCTTTCAGTTAAGGCACCTTCTCCCGGGCCAATCTCCAAGATGGAATCTGTACTTTTTGGATCAACAATCCTCGCGATTCGACCCAACAGATTATTGTCAGCAAGAAAATTTTGTCCCCACTTTTTCCGGAATGGATGTCGCCGTTTCATTTATCTAATATAATAAAAAGAATAAATTTACCTTTACATCATTCGACAGATTTAGGAGACATATCAGGCAAACCAAAAAGTTCTGTTGCATTGGCTGTGGTCTTCTCTGCGACAACCTTCAATGGCACTTTGTGAATATCCGCTAACTTTTCTGCTACAAATCGGGTTCGCCCTGGTTCGTTCGGTTTCCCACGAAAGGGAACCGGGCTCAAATAAGGACAATCGGTTTCAACCAGTATTTTGTCCAATGGAACTTCCTTAGCCACTTCCGGCAAATGACTATTCTTAAACGTCAAATTCCCGGCAAAAGAAATGTAATACCCCATATCCAGAAAAGCAGTCGCCGTTTCCAGATTGCTGGAAAAACAGTGCGCAACACCGATGACGTCCGAAAATTCCGATAAAACCTTTATTGTATCTTCATCTGCATTCCGATTATGAAAAATGACGGGTTTATCCATTTCCTGTGCAATACTCATCTGTTCACGAAAAACACGGATCTGCGTAACAGGATCAGAAATATTCCTGAAATAATCTAAACCCATCTCACCCACCGCCACCATGGAATCAAAAGTCATGAGATAATAGATTTGTTCGATATAATCTTCCGTTACATCCTTAGCGTCGTGCGGGTGGACACCTGCTGATGCAAAAACATTATCGTAAGTTTCACTCAACAATAAACAATCCCTGGCGTCTTCCATATTGGTCGCCACGCAAATGAATCGGTTTACACCCAATTCGGCAGCACGATCCAGCACGGCTGGGAGGTCATTCTTCATATCATCATAAAAAAGATGGCAATGAGTATCGGTTAGCATTTATTTATTTCTACTCGTAAACTGATGGCCAAACCTAATTTGATTTTAGCATTATCACGATCATGAAATTGAATAAATCGATTCTTTTTACAATTCTTCTGTCTTTTGGATTCTCTGCTTCTTTGCGGGATGGGGATACGCTGGTGATCCATCCCATCACTTGGAAAACATCATCGCCGGAAGGCTGGAATGCCCAATACAAACAAACTATATCTTTCCCGGATTCGGACGAATCCTGGTCGGAAATAATCATGGTTCAAATACTGAAATGCGATTCCGCCACCAAAGGGGATCAATATCCCTGTGGTGAATGGGACTATATTTGGAATACGTTTGTGGATGTCCCTGTGGAGCATACGACTGAAGTTTTTTCCATTGGCAGTTTTGTAACCCCCTACGGAAAACGACTTATCATGGGCGATGAATCCGGTTGGAAATGGACCTACGACATGACGGACTATGCGCCCATCTTGAAAGGAAATCGATTTGTTACGGTTGGAAACAATCAGGAATTATTGGATCTAAAATTTCTTTTCATCAAAGGAACGCCACCGCGAAATATATTAAAAGTTGAAAATATTTATCCTTATGGTCATCATAAATATGGATCTTTGGCCGATGACGAATTATTGAAAAAAACAACACTTCATCTTGATCCCACTGCATCCGGATTTAAAATGAAAGCGGTGATTTCTGGACACGGACATGCTGGTCCTCGTAATTGCTGTGAATGGGACAGTAAGACACATACATACTATATGGATGATTGGGAACTTTTTCGATGGAATGTCTGGAAAGATTGCGGAAATAATCCCATTTATCCCCAGGGTGGAACCTGGCCCTTTGACCGTGCGGGCTGGTGCCCTGGCACAAAAGTGGACGAATATGAATTTGAGCTGACGCCCTACGTTAATCCGGGGGATTCCATCACCATTGATTATGGAATTGAGCCTTATTCCGATAATGGAGAAAAAGACGGCGAATTCCGGATGGCGCATCAATTGTTTTCATATGGCCCTCCTAATTTCAAGAACGATGCCAAGCTCATGGATATCATTGCGCCCAGTCATAAAGAGAAATACAGCCGTATGAATCCAACTTTGGGGAATCCCCAGGTCCTTATCAAAAACACCGGTGAATATGATCTCCATTCCCTAGAAATCCATTACGGTTTAAAAAACCGTCGTAAGACCATTTATCGATGGAATGGTAATCTTGGATTTTTAGAAGTTGAAGAGGTTCTGTTGCCTATACCTTATTGGCATGGTTTAAGAAAAAATCCTGCATTCGAAGTAATTCTGAAAAATCCGAATGGCGCTAATGATGAAAATCCATCCAATGACGGACTCACCTCCATCATCCCAATACCAAAGGTTTTCCCAAAGAAATTCACGCTCGAAATCAAAACCAACGATGTCGGTCGTTCCAGAGAAAATTCATTTACTCTTTTCGATGCCGATGGCGGGGTTCTCTATGCCGAAGACAGTTTCCAAGACTCGACAAAATACAATTTCCCCATTGAACTGAAAAATGGATCTTACCAATTTTTGTTTGAAGACGATATGGAGGATGGGATCTCGGTGCACTGGTGGAACCGTAACAGTGCTCCGGAAAAAATTGGAATTAACGGCAAAGTTCAGTTTCTTTCTTTAGAGGGTGATACCCTACATCAATTTAAATCGGACTTTGGTCAGGAGCTTCGATTTAATTTTATCGTAGGGCATATTCCCTAGTCTATTGCACCCTTGGGAACAAAGGCTCATGATCTTTGAGCTGGTTGCCGGGCGTGAGTCCTCCCCACTCAAGTCCAATATTTTGGACATTAAGCACATCCAATAAAACCGCTGTTCGGCTTGGCATTATTGGCGACAACAAGACAGCACCGATTCGAAGAGCTTCCCCAGCAGTGTAAAGAACCCGTCCTGCTGCTACCTTATCCTCCTTCACAAGCTTCCAGGGCGTATTGTCTTCCATATATTTATTCACACTTCGGATATATTGCATCGTTTCTTCAATGGCCTCGTTGATCCGCATGGATTCGATCTTTTCATTCACGACCTTAACCAAATTTTCACCATCGGATTGGACTTTCGTTTCTCCACTGGTCAGCTCGCCTGGTTCCGGAATTCTGCCATCATAGTTCTTTTTCATGAGCGTTGATACTCGACTCAAAAGGTTGCCAAAATCATTGGCCAAATCACTATTATATCTTTTCAAGAAAGATTCCATTGTAAAGTTTGCATCCTGGCCCAGAACCATTTCCCGCATCAGGTAATAGCGAACCGGGTCCACACCGTAATCGTCAATCAAATCCATGGGATTAATTACGTTTCCCAAAGATTTACTGATTTTGGACTCTCCCATGAGCCACCAACCATGCGCAAAAATGGACATCGGCAATTCAATCCCCGCGGACATGAGCATGGTGGGCCAGTAAACTGTATGGGTGGTCAGAATATCTTTCCCGATCAGATGATAGGATGCCGGCCACCATTTAGCGAATGATTCATCATCGCTTCCAAACCCCGGTGCGGTGATATAATTGATGAGCGCATCAAACCAGACATAGGTCACGTAATCTGAATCAAACGGAAGTTCAATTCCCCAATTAAGCCTGGACTTTGGACGCGAAATACAGAGATCGTTTAACGGTCGTCGAAGAAAGCCAAGGATTTCATTTCTCCGATGTTCCGGTTGAATGAACTTTGGGTTTAATTCAATGTGATCAATGAGCGTTTGTTGATATTTACTCATCTTGAAAAAATAGTTTTTTTCTTTCAACTTTTTTATGTCGCGAAATTCACCGGATTCTGATTCCTTTTCCGTAATGAATCTTTCCTCGGAAACGGAATAAAGTCCCTCATATTCATCTTCATAAATATCACCTGCGGCATAAACCTTTTGAAGGATTCCTTGAACGACTTTCTTGTGACGCTCTTCCGTAGTTCGAATAAAATCATCATGGGAGATATGGAGCCTCTTCCAGAGATCGGTAAACCGTGGAGCCATTTCATCACAATGCTGCATGGGGTCTACCCCGCGTTTCTCTGCGGCTTGCTGAACTTTCTGCCCGTGTTCGTCCAATCCAGTCAGAAAGAATGTTTCTTGTCCCGTATTCCGATGATAACGCGCCAAAACATCCGCTAAAATGGTTGTGTAAGCATGCCCAATATGAGGTTTATCATTGACATAATAAATTGGTGTGGTTATTAAAAACGTGTCGCTCATGAATGCAAGTATTTCTGAATGCGCAATAATAGATTCGTTAAAATTAGGGGCATATACAGATTCTGTGGAATGGACAAAATTGCTTCTTCCAATTCAAACGTAATAGCAGAAAAATCAGCATTCCGGTTCACGTTGATCAATCCTTCCATCATGGGTTTAAACGAGGTTGTGTGCAAAAGATCATTTACGCCTTTCCGAAACCGGTTCGCACTTCGAAACCAAATCTTCAGCAGCATGAAGTGGAAAGAGAACATTGCAGGGTCCTGCGTTGCAATTCTTGAATAAGTCTGAATAAAACTCCTCCATTGATCCGGATTATCACTAATCAGTGTAGTAATAAGGCCATTTATCAAGTTTATTAAATGATTGACTGGCTGGGCAATTAAATACCTGGATTGATGAATGTTTCCGCTGCTTAAGCCTGTTAAAAGGGGAATATCCGATTCCTTGACCATTTTCCCCCTTAACCATTCCTGCACAAATGAATCTCCCAGCCTTGGAAATCCAATTCGCTGACATCGGGATATGATTGTAGGAAATAGCAAGTCAGCATGATCCGTCACGAGGATTAAAGTGGTATTCCCTGGAGGCTCTTCCAAAATTTTTAGTAAGGCATTCGCAGCCTCGCCACGACCGGAGGAGAGAAGATGTGCATCAAAAATAATTACAACTTTCCTACCCCTGGCTTGACCTTTAAGATAAAGCGTTTTTCTGAGTTCTCTCACCGATTGGATCAGAATTCGGTTTGCCTTCGGAATCCGAATTTTATGAAAATGGTCTTCCGACTTTTTTAACAAGGCATCTGTAATCCGTTCAACGTCTTCTGAATTGACTTGTTGGCCTTCTTCAGAATTAATATTTTTCTTCAGTGTTGGTAAAGGGAAAATAATTTTAAGGTTTTCATGTTGAAGTTGACGAATTCGATGACAGGAAGGACAACGCCCGCAAGGAATATCAGTTGGATTTTCACAATTCAATAATTGCGAAAAATGAATTGCCATACTCTCTTTCCCACAACCAGGCGGTCCGGAGAAAAGATAGGCACTGCCGATCTGACCCGATATGGAAATTTGAGAAAGTCGATGCCAGCTCTTGGTTTGAGCCGACAAAATATCGAGGTCCATTATTTCTTCATGAGCCATTGTTCCGGATCCAGTTTTTGCCCTTTACCCCAAATTTCAAAATGGAGTTTTGATCCGCTTATGGAACCAGAATCGCCCATATACGCAATGACATCTTTGGTGCGAATCTCACTATCCACATGTGTCTGGATATTGGTCACATGGCTATACACGGTATAAAACCCTCCACCATGATCAATGATGATTGTAGTGCCGTACCCGCGAATATACGTAATTGTCGTTACCACGCCGCTCATAACGGTACGAATCGGCGAACCGGGCTTCCCTTTAATGTCTATTCCGGGATTTTCAGTGGTTGTCTTTAGCCGCGGGTTCCATTGTCGTCCAAATTTTGCTGTGATCACGCCTGATGCAGGCCAGGGTAATTGACCTCTCAGAGCTTTAAAACTCTTTGTTTTAAGAGCTTCCTGCTGTTGACGAATCCGCTGCTCTCTGTCAAATCTTGCCTTATCTTCCAATATCTTTTTAATGATGGCTTCCAATTGTTGTACACCGGCTTCTTTCTCATGGATGTAATTGGACAATGCGTTTTTGTCGGTACGGATCCGATTAAGTTCTTTTTGTCGATTGATCCGCATATTGCGCAAGGAATTCATTTCATTTTCTTTGTCGCGTTTCAACCTGAGATTATCTCTGAGAACAGCCTCCAACTCCAATTTCTGTCTACTGATTTCCATAATCAGTTTTTCTATTTGTTTGGTTAGTTTCTTCTCGATGTCCGTAATGATCTTAAAATAATGCGTCCGGTACATGGCTTGACGCCATGTTGTGGATGAAAGTACTTTTTCCAGATTTGATAGACGACCTTTCATATAAGTATTCACAATACGCTCTTCATATCTCAATCGAAGTATTTCCAGCTCATTTTCATTGGTTTGAATTTCTTCCTTCAAATAACCGATCCGGTGTTTTGTTCTTGTTTCTCCGGATTTAAGAGATTGGACTAATTTCGACGTCAATGCTATTTCCTCATCCAGATTTGAGATTCGCCTCGCGGCAGACTTTTCTTGATATTCGGCTTTGCCAATTTTGGAATGTAATTCTTCAATTTCTTTTTTTAGTGAATTAATGGCGTCACTCTGATAGTGTAACTCCTCGTCAAAATCACGTTTCGCCGTCTGAGAAATGACACATGACAAAAAGAATGCGAGAAAAAAGCATTTAATTGAAATTTTCATAACTTCAAAAATACCGGGAATTTCTTTCTTTCAATAGAGTAGAATTAAAATGATCCAGACTAGATCTCTTCAATTTTAAACAATTGATAATTTTGAAAGGATAGCTGAAGCGTTTTACGATTCACATAATAAATCCAAAGTTGTTCAACCGGATTATCTCCTGGATAACCAAGTATTTTTTCATGAGGTTCGCCCATGAGTTCCTGAACTTCTGGAATGGTTTGACCAATCTCCAAGCGCTTTGAACGAGCAAGTGCTTGTTCCGATCGAGCCAAACCCATCCTCTTTTCAATGTTGAGCCGAATTTTGTATTCGTCCAATGCTTTCATTTTACTTTTCAAATCCTTCAACAATTGTTCGTTTCCAGCCCCAATTCCACCAACCAAAACTTTAGCATACTCCAAAGCATAGATGGCCAGTTGAACTTCTTCAAATTCATCAGCTTCCTCCGCCAATTCAGCCATCTGCAGACCAGCGATGTACTGAAGGGATTTCACTTCATGAATCAAATCCTCATTCATTACCAATGCTTCAGAATATTTTTCCATGGCCTTCCCTATGAATCCTGCCTCTTGATATTTTTTCCCATCTCCAAGAATAACATAAGATTTAAACCGACGTATTTCCTTTTTCCCTCTTTCCGAAAATTTGGCCACTTTCATTACAAGATTGAATGCTTCATCATATTTATTTTCACTTAACGTCTCCTCCGCTTCAAGCATCCAAAGATTTGCAATTTGGTCAAGACGATGATCCAGGGTATTTATAATCAAGGTATCTTCTTTCGCCAACGATCGTGCATTCAAGTATCTAGCTAAGGCTTTATCCAATTTTTTCTCATCATCAAAGACCATTCCTTCCTCCATAACCACATAAGGAATTTTATAATTGCACAATTCAAGATATTCCTCTGCCTTGTATCTGTTTGCATGAGAAGGATAATCGGACAGAAACCTTTCAAATTTTTTCTTTGCTCCGAAATAATCTTTCCGGTAGTACAACCGTTTTCCTTCATCTCCTTTGCTGAGCCTTCCTCCATAAAAAGTGGACAAGGTCAAATACAGCCCATAATTCGATAAATCAAAACGGTTGATGGGCGTAAGATCACTGGGATCGTAAATCGTGTGTATCTTGGTATAGGAATATCGTAAGTCCAAACCCACAGAAAACCGGTTATTTTTCCCACGGTCCAATATGAATCGAATACCGACACTCGTAGCCATGGACGTTCCCGTTCCGGTGGGCGTATCTTCCCAAGTTTCCCTATCGGATGCATAAAATCCTGCATAGGCAAACCCATATGAATAACGAAAATTTAAGTACCAGTAATTGAATGGTTGATACTGAAAATGATTGGTGATGAGCAGTTCTCTGACTTTGGGTGAAAAATATTTTTTCGTACCCCAATTCGAGTTTGTAGTTGCCCAAGAATCGTATGGAACCTTTGGGGCATAAAAAATCTTACTGGTTCGAAACGTAAGTCCAGTCATAACGTTCAGATAACTTGTTTTAATGATCAAATGTGGAATATTGATCAATCCTAAGTCAAATTCAAATGAACTTCCCCATAGATTTTTAAATTTTTGATTAATTGGATCGATGTCCTCATCATAATGGACTTTACCTGGATCATCTATTGCAGATTTGTCATTAAATTGAGATAGGCTTCCCGAAGTTTTACCGTTAAATCCTATACCATACCTTAGCTCCACGGGAATTAAACTTACGGGTTCAGAAAATTCACGAGCATGAAACCATTTATCAAACCAGTGCCCTTTTTCGTATGTAGACTCCGTATCAAACTTGATCAGGCCAAAAAGAAAAGTTTTAGGTTCTTTTTCATCTCCCGGTTGACCGCACAAACCTGATACAAACAGGGGAAGAAGAACCCAGTATCTGTAATTCCTGAATATCATGTAACTTTGAAATTCAGGGATTCCCATGATATTTTCAAGGAGAGACTGATCAAATTCTAATTAACTTTCTTTTTGTATTTTGGGAACAATCGAATCAATTAACACATTGGGGTTTCATGGGTAAAAAATACATCCTAATCTTCAACTTTGTAGGATTAATCTATGCTCAGTCGTTCAATATTGCGAGAATACAGTACGGGGGGGGGGTGACTGGTACAGCGACCCGAGCAGCCTGCCTAATCTTTTGCAATACCTGAATAAAAAAACACCTATGTCCGCTGAATCCGATGAGATTCGCATCAAACTGACCGATGATGAAATCACCCAGTATCCCTACCTCTATCTTACGGGTCATGGCAATATTCGATTCAATGAGGATGAAATCATTTCGCTTCGATCCATTTTACAAAATGGCGGATTTCTTCACGCCGATGACAACTATGGAATGGATAAATCATTCAGGCGGGAGATGAAACGAGTTTTTCCAAACAAGGATTTTGTTCCCCTTCCCCATGACCATCCGATATTCTCATCTTTTTTTCGGATGAAATCCGGTCTCCCAAAAGTGCATGAGCATGATAAAAATCCGCCTGAAGCTCTTGCGTTGTTTGAAAATGATCATCTGATTGTTTTATACACATATGAATCTGATCTGGGCGATGGATGGGAGGACGCAAACGTACACCAGGATCCATGGCCAATTCGTGAAGCGGCTTTGAAAATGGGCGTAAACATCATTTATTTTGCCTTAACGCAGTAATGAAAATCAGAGATTACATCTTAAAACTCCGTTCAGTCCGCTTATGGAATGATTCCATTTTTTACTTAATTATTTTTGTAATTCTGACATCCATAATCCTTTTTGTGGGAATTGAACTGGAAACTCTTTTTTATTTTTCACCTTCCAAAAAAACGTTCTTTCTTCTAATGCTCACGGGGATTGTTTCATCAGGGGTTCTGGTTTGGGCATTTCTTCGATTTTTATCGATCAATAATAAAATCCATCGGTATAAAATTGATTCTCTTTCCCTTCTCCTGGGTAAGGCTTTGTTCCCTGAAAAACACGATAAAATTCTCAATGCGATTCAATTGGAGGAAGGTACAGGTAAAAATGAATCCAAAGAACTGGCTCAAGCCTATATAAACAATATTTCAAAAAAACTGGAAAGCATTAATCTCAAGCCATTGATACACGATCGCAGAATGGAACCATTGAAAAAGGGATTACTTGGAACCTGGATAATTATAATATTGATTTTTTCAATTCAACATCAGGAATCAGCCGATGCATTATATCGTTGGAGCCATCCAGCAACCAAGTTTTTCGCGCCCAAACCTTTTTCATTGATAAGTCTTTCGGGAGATATCCATATTTTGGGTGGTGAAACTGCCCAAATCAAAATTCAAGTAAAGGATGCAAACCCGGATTCCATCCAACTACGCCTTTCTCCAATCCAGGTCGCAACTCAGGTGCGTGATTCCGTAACACTAAAATTCACTTCACCAGTTGATTCAGCCGGAATTTACACTTTTGAATTACCTGAACTTTTTCAGGACTATGCTTATGAAGCCATAGTGGAAGCTGAGCATTTCTGGGAAGCCTGGAATAGTGTGAATTCCCAACCCAATACAATCTTTGTCACAGACCGCCCTACATTTGAATCCTTCACAATCACGGTTGTTCCTCCAGAATACAGTGGACTTCCAACGGAAACCCAGCAAGGCAACTTGGCGGTGGTCCAAGGACTGAAGGGATCCGCGATCCAGGTGAACCTAACTTCAAACCGTAAATTGAAATCCGCTTATATGGACATTAATGGCAAACGATCGGAAATGTCCATCAAAAACACAGCTGCATCCGGACATTTTCAATTCATGGTCGATGGTGAATTTACAGTGAATCTCGTGGATGAACGTGGAATCACCAATCGGGATCCGGTGCCCTACGCACTTGAAATGATCCCTGACCTGAATCCTCGCTTATCTGTAATTAAACCCTTCCCAATAGTGGAGCTGGGTAATGACCAAACTATTCCTTTTCTGATGGAAATTGAAGATGATTACGGTTTTACCGATCTTCAAGTCGCTTACGAAGTTCGCCGTCCAGATTATTTGAATGTAGATCCTTACGTAGCCATGTTTTCACTGTCTGAATTAAAGAAAGATTCAGTCATGCAAACCATACGGACTTTTTGGAATCTTGGAGATCTGATGCTTATGCCGGAAGATGAAGTTCATTTTCATTTTGAACTATCGGATAATGACGTCATATCAGGGCCCAAAAAAACTCTTTCTTCGACCTTCATTGCTCGTGTTCCTTCCCTCGCAGATCTTTATGCGAAATTGGAAAATAATGAATCGGATTTATTGGATGATCTCTCCACGGAAATGGAAGAAATCCAAGATCTCAAAGACCAGTTCAAATCCTTGGAATTGGAAGCGCTGAAAACGGAGAAGCTGGATTGGGACCAACAGCAATCCTTAAAAAATGCAATTGAGGAAGCTTCCGAACAACTGGAAAACATGGAGAAGATGGCTGAAGCTTTGGAATCCATTACAAAACAAGGTGAAAAACATGAACTTTTTTCACCGGAACTGATGGACAAATTCAATGAACTTTCCGATCTGATTCAGGACATTTTCCCTGAAAATATGGTAAACAATTTGGACAACCTTCAGGAAGCTCTTGACAACATGGATATGAAATCCCTGCAAAATGCCCTGAGCGATCTTGCGGAAAACATGGATCAAATTGAACGGGAACTGGATCGATATCTTGAAATTTTTCGGAGAATGGAAGCGGAACAGAAAATGGACGAACTCCAAACACGAATGGAGCAACTTTTTGAACAGCAAAAAACATTGGATGAAGAATTGAACCAACTGGAAAATAATACGGATCGCTCCACCCTGGAACGACTTGCTCAGGAAGAGATGCGTAATCTGGAAGAATTTGCCGCTCTGAAACGCATCATGGAAGAAGCGTCGGAAATGGTGAAACCCTACAGCCAGGAAACGGCAGAAGAACTTTCGGAATTGAGGGACGATTCATTGACGCAACAGATAGATGAAAACATGACGGAAACAATGGAGAACCTGTCGGATCAGCAGCAGGACAATGCAATGACCTCTAGTGAACAATCGCTCGGGAATATGCAGATGATGATGCAACGATTATCGGATATTCGGCAAACGTTCCAACAGGAAACAGTGACGGAAATGACCGAAAAATTCCAAGCGCTAATACAAGACGTACTCTATCTTTCATCTCAGGAAGAAAAATTGCGTTCCGAGGTCAGTTCGGCATCCCGGAACTCTCCCAGGCTTCGAGAACTTGCAGCCAAACAACAATTACTCCAAGACCAGTTAAAATCCATGATGGCTCAAATGATGGAATTATCGAAGGAAACGTTCGCGATGACGCCGGATATCGGTCGTGGCGTCGGCAAAGCCCACGCAGGGATGGAAGAGGCAAAAACAAATCTTGCGAGACGAAACGTCTCACAGACTAAGGTTAATCAGAATATGGCCATGGAAGGCCTTAATGAAGCTGCCATGGCAATGTTCAACAGCATTCAGCAAATGCAACAATCCGGTTCTGCGGGAGGGTTTGAACAATTCCTGAAAATGATGCAGCAAATGGCCGGTCAGCAACAAGGGCTGAATCAACAAGGCATGCAATTGGCTTTAGGCCAAATGACTGCATCCATGCAACAGCAACTGATGAAACAAATGCTACAAAATCAACGAGGGATCAAAAAATCATTAAAAGAGCTGATGGATGAATTGAGGAATTCCGGACAGCATGGCTTAGGAGATTTGGGTGGAATTGGAAAAGATATGGACGACGTCATCAAAGATCTACAAAAAGAGCGCTACACACGGAAAACCCAAGAAAGGCAGCAACGTATTTTATCCCGAATGCTGGACAGTCAAACATCTTTAACCCAGCGAGGCTATAAGGAAGACAGAAAGTCGATCGCCATTGATCCATCAATAGTATACAAAGGCCCCAGCGGACTGCCCGCTGACATGGGACAAAGACAAAACTTGGCACTCCAAGCATTAAACAAAGCAATAAATGCAGGATACTCGCGAGAGCATCAAACCATGATAAAACGATATTTCAATTCTTTGAGCCAGGCCCAATCCGAAAATGAATTGAATGAAGGTACGGATGCGAAATAAAATCTTAATCTGTTTTCTCCTTGGAATAGGATCGTCAGTCCTCGCACAATGGACTGCATCCTTAAAAACGGCAAGAATGTTGGAAAAAGGAGGCAATGTCGAGGGCGCCATTGCCGTTTACGAGGATATCCTGAATAAAAATCCAAAAAACCGTCAAGCGATCCGAGATTTAAAATCCATCTATAAAAAACATCAAAAATTCGATGATGGAATTATTTTTCTAAGAAACTTATTGACCCTCCAGCCCAACGACATGCAATCACATGCCGAGCTGGGCGAATTCCACTATCTGAATGATCAAAAAGCCGAAGCTGAATCCGTCTGGGCCAATGCCTTGGAAAAATTCGAAAAAAACCGGTCTTTTTACCAAATAATGTTATCAAAATATGGTTATTATGGGCTGGACGGCGAATTGGAATCAATGCTCGTCAACGGTCGCAACAATTTTGATTCCTCGTTTTTAAGCTATGAAATGGGTTCTCTATACCAATCCAAACGCGTCTACGACAAAGCCATGGACGAATACATCCTTAACCTAACCTACGCCACAAAATGGAAAAAACCCATCCAAAGGAAAATCTTGAACATGAGCGATGAAGAAGACGCAGTCCTGATCATCGAGGTAAAACTTTTGGATGCCACAGAAATGCATCCCGAGATATTCTTGGAAACATTAAGTGATTTCTATTTCAAACAGAAGAATTTCGACCGGGCAATCAATGTTAAAAAAGAATGGGCAAAAACCGGGGAATGGAATGCAAAGTCATGGCTTAAGTTTGCCGACGATTTGAGAAAGGAAAACCAATTCAATACGTCTGTGGATGCCTACAACTTTATTTTAAACCGTAAGGTCCCTTCTCAGATCGCCGGGAAGGCTCTCCTGGGATTGGCACAAACTTTTAAAGACCAAATTGTGCCTGAAGGCAAAACGCACTTGATACCCTACTTTTTCGATCAAAACGTTTTTTTTGAAAATCCATTCCAGGTGAACTCTTCCATTTCACCCAAGCATCTGCAATCAAGCCTTGCCCTTTATGATTCATTGCTTGTGTCCCTACCAAAATCTTCCCTGCTTGCCGAAGCCTATTTCAGGCTTGGGGAAATCCAGTATAGAATCCTCCAGGATTTTGATCAGGCAAATGTATTGTTCCGGTCAGCCTTGCGAAACAAACCTGATAAAACCATAAAAATTGAGACCCTGCAGCGTATCGTCGATGTCCTGATCGCAAAAGGCAACACCGCGTATGCACTTGAATTTTTGGACAAGCAGATGACCAAAAATAATTCTCCAAAATTAGAACAAAAGAGAATACTGGTTCATTTTTTAACCAATAATCCCGATTCTACTTTGAATTTGGTAAATGATTCCTTCATGTCGATGAATCCAATTGATCCATCATTTAACGACCTGATGGAATTGAAAAACATCCTGACGCAGTATCATGAAAACACATCAAAATCCCTTCAGAATGAATTCCTGCATTTTCAAAATTCAGAAAAATTCATTCGGCAGGGGAAAGACGGGGACGCCATCCAAGAACTCAATTACGTTATGGAACAATATCCTCAATCCAAAATCCTTCCCTTGGTCACGTTGCGAAAAGCATTGTTGCATTTCAGATTAAACCAGTTTGAAGAAGCGCTGGCGCTGGCGCTGGCATTGGAAGAAACTCCATTCGCCGACCGGGGAATCATACTTGCGGGAGAGATATACGAAACAAAATATTTTGAAACCGAAAAAGCCATGACGTCCTACATGCGGATCCTGAAGGAATTCCCCAATTCCATTTTTTCAGAACCCATTCGGTATCACATTAGAAAAATCCAGCAAACAGAGAGCTAATGAAGAAAATTTTCCGTCTTTTATTTTTCTCACTTTTATTAGGACAAAAAATCCTTATTCCAATGGATCAGTCTCAAAACGACCATTTAAAGGCATACGGCATTGCTTATTTTGCCTTGACGAAAAACATGGAAGTCGAATGGCTGCTCAACTATCGCGGTGGGTCTTTCCTAATGGATGACCAAGACGTCATCACGTCGGAGTGCAGAATACGAGGCGTAACGTACCAAAATGTCGATGCGGGAATCGTCGTTTCCATTTTTTCCGAAATCGATCAAAACAACATGGACATCGTCCTTCTGGAAAAAACGCCTAAGATCGCCATTTATACCCCGCCCAACAAACAGCCCTGGGACGATGCCGTCACCTTGGCGCTCACCTATGCGGAAGT
>CAYNPR010000008.1:0-18625 GCA_964399115.1 uncultured bacterium
CACCTGTAGAGCCGGCAACTGGTTCCGTAATAAAGGCTGCAATCTGATCAGCGTCGTGCTTTTCAATGACCCTTAACAGATCATCCGCTAATTCTTTCCCCCAATCCGGCTGACCTTTACTGAAAGCATTTTTTTCAAGACTGTGGGTGTCGCAAATATGATCGACATTATTCAGTAATGAAAAATGAATTTTGTTATACGCTAATCCACCCACGGAAATTCCACCAAAACCAACGCCATGATACGCCCTGTTTCGTCCCACTAAAATTGTTTTGTCTGAATTGCCTAAATGTTGTTGATATCCCAAAGCAATTTTTAATGCGGTGTCAACTGATTCCGATCCAGAATTGGTGAAAAAAACGTATTGAAAATCATTGGATGGTGCGATTTGCAATAATTTTTGTGCAGCTTCGAATCCAAGAGGGTGTCCCATCTGGAAAGAAGGTGCAAAATCCAATTTTGAGGCTTGTTCCCGGATTGCATTTACAATTTTTTTATTCCCATGCCCGGCATTGCAACACCAAAGCCCTGCCGTCCCATCCAAAACAGGTGTCCCGTCCTGCTTTTTATAATACATGCCTTCGCCCTCGTTCATTAATCTCGGCGAAGATTTAAAATCCCGATTCGCTGAAAAGGGCATCCACAGATGTTCAAGACTATTTTGATTAGCCATCATTATTTTCCTTCTTCTCCAAACCACCAATCCTTACTCTTATGATTGTAATCAATATAAACGTGTTTTGCTTCACGAAACTCTTCTAGGGCTTCTATTCCATGTTCCCGCCCAATTCCTGATTGTTTCATACCGCCAAAGGGAGCGGCTATATTTTCCATGAGGGGATTATTGATGCAGATAGTTCCAGCTTTGATATTATCCGCTCCTTTTAGCGCTCGCTCAATGTCCCTGGTAAATATAGTGCATCCTAAACCATATTTTGTGGAATTTGCCATTTGAATTGCTTCATCCATGGATTTGATTCTTTGGATCGGTATGACCGGACTAAAGGATTCTTCAGTTACAATATCCATTCCATGAGTTACCTGGTCAAATATGGTTGGTTCATAAAAATATCCTTTCTCAAATTTACCAGATCTTTGACCGCCTGTAAGCACTCGAGCTCCTTCCTTTTTTGCAAGGTCAACTTTATTGATCGTGTTGGTAAACTGCATTTTCGATGACATGGGCCCTACATTGGTTCCCTTATCCATGGGGTCGCCCAATTTCACTTTCTTTGCTTCGTCTACCAGGGCTTCAGTGAACCGATCGGCAATAGCCTCATAAACGTATACCCGTTCCACCGACGTGCAAACCTGCCCTGCATTGACAAATCCGCCCCAGGAAGTCCCTTTCGCGGCAACTTCCACATCCGCATCATCGCAAACGATCACAGGGTCTTTCCCGCCCAATTCCAATGAAACTTTTTTCAAATTTTCAGACGCCAGTCGCGCGATCCGTTTTCCGGTTACGACTGATCCTGTAAAAGTAATCATCGGAACGTCCGGATGTTTGACCAAGGCTTCACCCGCATCTTTCCCAAATCCCGTAACAACGTTCATGACGCCCGGTGGCATATCCCCTCCCGCCACATTGATCCAGTGCAGGATGGATAAAGACGTCACTTCAGATGGTTTCATAATAATGGTATTACCGGTCGCCAAGGCTGGCGCCAGTTTCCATCCCATCAAAGAAAGTGGATAATTCCATGGAATGATACACCCAACCACACCATAGGGCTCATATTGCACCAAAGACATGGAATTCTGTTCAACGGGGGCAACGATTCGCCCGACATGATCACGGGCTAATTCACTATAATATTCCAGGTATTCTGCAACGTCATCCAGTTCAGCCAATGCATCTCTGAATGGTTTGCCCATTTCAGCAGTGATTGTTTTCGCAAGTTCCTTAGCGTGCTCCCGGGTTTTATCCGCCATATCCCTTAAATAATCCCGTCTTTCGGATGCGGTCAACTTTCCCCAACTTTTAAAAGCTTCCTGGGCCGCTTCCACAGCACTGTTTACATCCGCTTCACCACTGGCTGGAACCTGGGCAATTATCTCTTCAGTGAACGGATTTTCAACGTCGAAAGTTTTTCCAGTTTCAGCTTCACACCATTGATTATTGATATAATTCCGATAATTCATTATTCATCCTTTTGAAATTTTTTCAGGATATGGGAAATGTCTTTTACGAAAAGTACAAAAACTGCCACTGATCCTAAACCTAATATAAGAACTGTGAGCCAAGTAAATAATTCCCACCAACTCATGAGCGATTTCCTTCATCCAAAATCAATCCAATAAAAAATCCAATTAAGGAGATGGGCACGGTGATATACATAATGAATTCCTGTAAGAAATCAATCCCGAACCATTGAACAATGAACGTTTCTTCCACTGGATCAAATGTCCCGGTCATCATAATATAAACGTTCAAAAAAACCGTGCTCAACAGACCTAATCCGGCACTCAAAAATCCAGCCAAAGGTTTTCTGAATTTTGGTGCGTAAAGGCCTAAAAGTATTGGTGTCATAACACTTGAGATCAGAATAGATGCCATAAAAACCCAAAGACCCAGCATTTGTTCAAAAGATACGGCCATGGCAAAACCAAGGATCCATGATAACAAAATACCCTGCCTCGTTTTTTTGATTAATTCATCATCTGTTGCATCTGGTTTAAGGGCAGGTTTATAAATATCATAAGCCACGTTTCCCCCCGCCACCAAACAATATGAATCCAACGTGGACATTTCCGTAGAAAGGACACCTGCCATGAATAATCCTAATGCGCCGGCTGGAAGAGCAGCAACCATGACGGTTAACAGTGCTGCATCGGGCGCCACGTCACTGGGCAGTATTCCTTGTATAACGCCCACTTTTGCCGACATAGCTAAAATAGTAATAAGCCAATCGTAGGAACCCCAAATGAAAATACCAATAATGAGGGCATTCCTGACGTTTTTATAGGATTTCGCAGCAAAAATTCTCTGATAAAACGTAGGCTCGACTAAAATAGCTAAACCCGTGGATGCATAAATGACAATGAGCCAGATATTCAGATCACCCATTGTATCGAAATAACTTGATGGCAGTTTATCAATCATAGAATCGAATCCACCAATCAAATTCATGGCAAAGGGAAAAGCAAAAGCCAACACCACGCACATCATTACAAATTGAATCGAGTCTGTGAGCACCACAGCCCAAAACCCACCGGTAAGCGTATAGACCAACGCAATTCCACCAAGAACCAGCATCCCCACAATCGGTTCCCAGCCAAGGATCACGTCCCCCAACATCCCGAACCCATAAAGGGACAATGCCGGCAGGGAATAGATGAAGGACGTTACTGCACCAACATACCTTGTATTTTTCCCATAATATTTGTCAAGAATATCCGGAAGGCTCTTGAAATCTTCTTCCCGTAACCGCTGAGCCAATAAAAATGCTGCAATCAGGAAGAACGCATAGGTTGGTCGTGCATAGCCAAACCAGGCCACAACGCCATTCGTAAACCCCAGTTGCGAATCACCAAACAACACGTCAATCCCATAATAGGTTGAAATCAAGGTTGTGATCAGGAGCGGTGTCGTTAGGGATCTGCCCGCCAGAAAAAAGTCGTCGAAATCCTTATGTTTTTTTGCAAACCATAGACCAACGCCCACCATTCCAGCAAGGTAGACAACAATGATGATATAGTCGATAACATCCATCGCTTAAGATATCCAATCCAGGAATCGATAATAACGAGCCGCTAATGGCAGAAACCAGGGATCCTTTCTGTAAAAAAACATGGTTTGGTGTGATATCTCCTTATAAGGGCTCCGGTCTTTTTGGCCTGAGAGGAGTAATCCTAATTCTGTCCCGAGATAGGTGGCAATAGACAGTCCGTGTCCACCATACCCAAAAGCGTAATGAATCCCGTCTATCTCTCCAATATGAGGCATCAAATCAAAAGTGATCCCCAGTTTTCCTGTCCATGTATGGGTAAATTCATAATCATTGAGCTCCGTAAAGACGTTACAGACCTGTTTTGAAAGTATGTTTGCACTTTCATTCAAATCCAGCTCTGTGCTCAGATCGTTCCGCCCGCCCCAAAGCATCCGTCCATCCGGCGTGAGACAAAAATAATTGATGAACCATTTTGAATCATAGAACATGCGTCTTTTCGGACTCAGAGTATCTTGCAGGTCTAGTGGCAGAGGCTCCGTCACAATGATATAGCTGCCTACAGGAAAAATTTTGGGCTTAAGTTCCGGTACCAACATATCCGTATATCCATTCGTAGCAATAATGACTTCCTTGGCTTTTATATCGCCTCTGGATGTGATTAACGCTTGTCTACCTGCATACCTATGGATCTTTTCTACTCGGGTATTTTCACAAAGAATAACGCCCAGATTTCCAACAGCCCTGGCTAATCCATCCACATATTTTGCCGGTTGAAGGCCTCCGCTGGATTCATCGGACAATCCACCAAAATAGGCATCCGTTCCAATTTCAGATCTGATCCGTTCTTTTGGTACGATCGTTTTTTCATGGCCCATTTCCCTTTTGATCCATGCCGCATATTCCGGCAGTTCATCGTAATGGGATTGCTTACATGCTAAGGCAACGTGACCATTCCGAACCCAATCACAATCAATATTTTCTTCAATAATGATCTGCTCAATCAAGTCAATCGCGTCAACGGAAGATTTCCAAAATTTACGGGCATAATCCATCCCATATTTTTTATGGATTTTGAAAATATCCAGCTTTAGACCCGGTGTTGCCATACCGCCATTTCGTGAGCTTGCGCCCCATCCGATTGTATGCTGATCCATGACAACCACAGAATAACCTGATTTCGCCAATACCCGCGCTGCAGCGAGCCCCGTATAGCCGCTGCCCACAACGGCTACGTCAATCTCTGATGGCAAATCCACAGACACCGGAAGTGACTTGATGGGAGAAAACTGATCAGTCCAGAAGACTTCGGATTTCATTTTATGAATGAACGGCAGCCTGTACTGAATCCTGAAACTTATTCAAAGTTTCATCGATAATCTCATCTGTGTGCGCTTCACATAAGAACCAGGGCTCCCGCGGATCGCTTTCAGCCCAGACACCCCGATCATACATATTGTTCATGATGGTTTCATACATGGCATCATTGCTATGGGCCAGATCTCTAACTTCCTGGACAGGTTTTTCCGTGATTAAAAATCCCTGTATATTTGGATGTCCAGCCATTTGGTGTGGAAGGTCTGCATCCGTCAGGACTTGATCCAAACCCGCTTTAAGCCTTTTTCCCCGTTCCGCCAGTTCCGCCAAAACAGGCGAAGCGGCTAAAATATCCAACACGGCATTTGCCGCAGCCATACTAGCGCCATTGGCACCAAAGGTCCCGGCATGAGTCACACCCCCTCCGCCAATCACATCCATCACTTCCGCCCTACCGCCAAACGCCGCTACAGGAAAGCCATTCCCAAGGCTTTTGGCATATGTGGATATATCGGGGATGACACCATAGGCTTCCCGAGCACCGCCATTGGCTAACCTGAAACCTGTTTTTACCTCATCAAACACAAGAACGATATTGTATTCATTGCACAATGTTTTTATATGATCCAAAAATCCATCTTTCGGTTCAATGCCGACTATATTCCCCAGGCAAGGTTCAACAAACATAGCCGCCACTTCACCATGGTGATCTTTTACGCATTGCTCTAAGGCATCAAAATTGTTAAAAGGAAGACAATATACGTAATCCCGGATCTTGTCTGGGATGCCGGTACCAACCTGGGCAGGAATTGGAGAAGTCCGTTCTCCCATGGCAGAAATGGGTGAAGAAGCTGTGCTGAATAAAACATAATCATGGGCACCGTGATATTGTCCTTCAAATTTTATAAATTTTTCTTTATTGGTATAACCCCGTGCCGTTCGAAGCGCATGCATGGTCGCTTCAGTCCCCGTATTGGTAAACCGAAGCTTTTCCATACCGGGAACCATTTTTACTAGTTTTTCAGCCACATCCACTTCAAGTTCCGTGGTAGCGGCGAATGTTGTTCCATTCCGGATGGATTCTGATACGGCTTGATTGACTCGATCATCTGCATGGCCCAAAATAATTGGTCCCCAACCGAGACGGTAATCAATGAATTCATTGCCGTCGGCATCCCACAGACGGGCACCTTTTCCTTTGGCAATGATTGGTGTTTGATCTTCACCCATAAAGCGAAAGTTTGAACTCACACCTTTGACCAATACGCTTAAAGCACGATCAAAGATGGGTTGTGATTTATCTCTTGAGTAGGTCATTTATACTCCATTACGTTAATAATTAAATCCGCTGGCACAGCCTAAAATTATTACATGTCAACTGTTTTACATTATTTTATTCTTCTTCAATTAAACTTCTAACATTTTTTTGACAACTGGCTATCTAATCATTAGATTCTGATCGAGACTATAACACTTCAACCTTAAAAGTCACTTGTTTTATTTTGGGGTATTAGCATGAGAAATCAATTATTTAAAAAAATATTCTTTTTACTGCATCTATCATTCATTTTTGCAGCTTCTCTCCAATCTCCCGGAGAATTCTTGGGATACGAACTAGGTGACCGATTCACCTTCCACCATAAAGCCATCAGTTACTTTGAATACGTTGCAGACGTTACAGATCATGTTCGGCTTATTCATTATGGAAAAACCTATGAGGGCAGGCCACTTATCATTTCGGTCATTACTCATCCAAGTAACACATCATCACTGGATGAAATACGAACGGATCATTTAAAAACCTCGGGATTGCAGGATGGCGACATTCCCGAAAAACAGCTATCACTTGTCTGGTTAAGTTATTCCGTTCATGGAAATGAATCCAGTTCCATGGAAGCTGCTTTAAAAACGTTGCACGCATTTTCGGACACCACAAATACACAAACAATGGAGTGGTTAAAACGGGTTATAGTAATCATTGATCCCTGCATTAATCCCGATGGCCGGGACCGGTATGCTCATTTTTATCGAATGACAAGAAATGTGATTCCGGATATAAATACCAAAACCCGCGGGCATCGAGAACCTTGGCCTGGTGGTAGGACAAATCACTATTATCATGATCTAAATAGAGACTGGTGTTGGCAAACTCAAAAAGAGACACAAGATCGAATTAAGTTGTACAATCAGTGGATGCCACACGTCCATGTGGATTACCATGAACAATCTTACAATGATCCTTATTACTTTGCGCCTGCAGTTGAACCGTACCATGAGCTGATAACGTCTTGGCAGAGAGAATTTCAGCAAATCATCGGTAAAAATAACGCAGATAATTTTGATGAAAAACAGTTACTGTACTTTACAAATGAAGAATTTGATCTTTTATATCCTGGTTTTGGCGATACATATCCTATTTTCAATGGAGCGATCGGAATGACGTATGAAAAAGGTGGTAGCGGTGCTGGGGGTGTGGCTGTAAAAACGTCTGCAATGGATACACTGACATTAAAGGAACGCTTAGAGCATCATTATTTAACAGGACTTTCAACCGTAGAGGCCACTTTTGAGAATTCTGAAAGGGTCATTCAGGAATTTCAATCATTTTTTAAAAATGCCAATTCGAATCCACCTGGGAAATACAAAACATTTATTATTCCCCATAAAAATAATTACAAAAAAAGTGAAGACTTTATGGACCTCTTAGATATCAATGGAATCAAATATGGTCATTTATCAAAATCTGAATCTCAAACAATAAAAAATGCATTTAACTACCTTACTGGAAAAACCGAAGACATAGAAATCTCTAATAAAGATCTTTGTATCTCTACAAAGCAGAATTTATCTGTGCTCGCTCATGTTTTGTTAGAACCAAAAACACATGTTTCTGATTCAATTACTTATGATATCACCGCGTGGTCGCTTCCATATGTCTACGGTTTGAAAGCATATGCAACAGAATCCGAATTAGATCTGCTGGAAAAAGATTCCAGAAGTAATACCCCACCAAATTATAATTTTGGGATAAACCCCTATGGCTATTTGGTATCGTGGGGAACAATCAACGAATTGAATTTTCTGGCTGAATTATTAAAAAGGAAGGTAACGGTTCGCGTAGCAGAAAAATCATTCACCCACAATGAGACCATTTATCGGCCCGGAGCACTTTTCATTTCGCCACGCGGGAATGAACATCTTGGAGATGGGTTGCACAATATTGTCCGCGATGCCACATTGAAACACCTTCCCGATCTGGCGTCCACAGGTACAGGACGATCTCTTAAAGGAATTGATCTTGGATCATCCAATTTTAAAGTCATTACTAAACCAAGAATTGGGGTTTTGGCGGGAGAAGGCATTTCCAGTAATAATTTTGGTGAAATATGGCATTTTTTTGAACAACAGATCAAATACCCTATTTCTGTTTTTAATTCATCTGATTTTAATTCGATCCCATTCAAGGATATTGATGTTTTGATTTTCCCTGATGGAAGTTATGGTTTCTTGAAAACCGAAGAGCCAACCAGTGACAAGCAAAAAAAAGAAACCTCTGCATCCATGCTTGTTAAAAAATCACCGCCACCAGAATTGCTAAAATGGGTCAATAATGGGGGTCGATTGATCGTGATCGGATCAGCCATGGAAAAGTTTGTTGATCAGAAAGGCTATGGTTTGGTGAAATATGAATCTGAAAATGCCAAAAAAGAAGCAAAGAAGAAGGAGGAAAAACAAAAACTCAACGAACGGGATAAAAAGTATGGTGACCGCCGCCGCGATAAACTTATCGATAATATGTATGGGAATATTGTAAAAATTGAAATGGATAACACGCATCCATTGGCATTTGGATATGATAAACACTATTTTAGCTTAAAACTCGAGAAAAAACTTTTTCCACTTTTGCCAAAAGGATGGAATGTTGGAATCTTAAAAAATTCTGATTCTCATGTATCTGGATTTATGGGACATCGAATCAAGAAAAAAATCAATAACAATCTGATGCTTGGTGTATACGAAGCAAAGAAAGGCCGTGTAATATACATGGCTGACAATCCGCTTTTTCGATCATATTGGTATAATAGTAAAGTATTGTTTGGAAATGCTGTTTTCCTAGTAAAGGAATAATCTATACCTTTATTCATATTGAATTAACCAAGTTTGGTTGACGTTTATTAGGTGAAAAGAGCATTCTGATTTTTTCTTCCGATCATGATCTCTAAAAGAAATCCAACCAAATCCAAAATGAAATTTTGGACCACTGTTTCCGCTATGTTCGTTATCTACTGTGGTGGACCATACGGGATCGAAGAGGTAGTCGCTCAGTCAGGCCCCACGCTTGCTATTATTGGATTGCTTTTTATGGCTGTCTTCTGGGGTATTCCCGGGGTGCTGCAAAACAGTGAATTGATCAGTGCCATCCCCATGGAAGGCGGCGTTTACCAATGGTATAAAAAAAGCTGGGGGCGATATTGGGGATTTCAATTGGGGTGGCTGGAATGGCTCACCTGGATGTTTGATGCTGCACTTTATCCTACATTGCTGGCAGAATATTTCATTATTTTCATCTGGCCGGAAGCACCTTTTCCTGTAGCATGGGGCTTAACCTTAAGTGTGATCTGGCTCACCGTTATTGTGAATATACGCGGTGTGGAGTTCGTAGGACCTTTATTCAATATTCTGATCTGGATACAGATCATACCGATCATTTTACTTATCTATTACGGTATCGGTTTCATTAACCTGGATGTGTACGGATCCCTGCATTTGCCCCCGGAAACAGACCTGACTACGGCCGTGGTTTTTGCATTGATTTTTGGAGTGTGGAACTTTTCCGGATACAGTGGACTCGCATCAGCAGCCGATGAGATTGAGGACACTGAAACCAATTATCCAAAAGCACTCATTATGACCCTGGCCCTTTCTGTGGTTGCTTACGTTATCCCGTTAATGATCGGGATCGCCGTGGATCCAGACTGGAGCCAATGGAATGAAGCTCAGCTTAATCTTGTGGCCTTAACCTTGGGAGGGACTGCATTTGCCGGGTGGTTTAACCTTGCGGCACAAACATCCAATTTCGGTCTCATTAATGGTGAAATGCTGTTAATGTCCCATTTACTCAAGGCCATCTCCGATGACGGGCATCTACCCAACGTTATCTCAAAAACCAATTCAAGATTTGGAACACCTGTCGGCGCATTGGTCATTCAGGGATTGGTATTGAGTATCATGACTCTGGGTATGAATTTTGTGGACTTATTGGTGGTTGGAACCTGGATCAGCATTCCCTTGTACATTATTGGATTTTTCGTCTTCATTTCATTACGTTATTCCCAGCCGGATTTACCCAGACCTTTCAAAGTTTCCGGTGGATTGATCTTCCCATGGATTACGGTCATAGTGCCTACTAGCATTGCGCTTTTCATTTTTATTTACACACCTAACCAATATCTCTTTGAATCCATACCATTGCTTTTATCGGGATTTGTAATTTATTGGGTCTGGAACCGATTCAAATCACCAAAATAATAAACTAATTTCCTCCCCGGTTTCTTATGAATAAAAAAGCAGTGATATTACTTTCCGGCGGATTGGATTCCACCACCTGTCTCGCCATTGTAAAAAATCAAGGTTTTGATATTTCTGCGCTTACGGTTAATTATGGTCAGCGACACGTATTTGAACTGGAATCGGCTAAAAAGGTGGCACAGATATTTGACGTTAATAAACATTCCGTGGTAGATATTGATTTGGCTCAATTCGGTGGTTCCGCCTTGACGGATGACGTCAAAGTCCCCAAAGACCGGGATGAATCGGACATGACGGATATTCCGGTAACTTACGTTCCGGCTCGAAATACCGTACTCCTTTCAATGGCTCTGGCTTGGGCGGAAACGCTGGATACCACCGATATTTTCATCGGTGTGAACGCATTGGACTACAGCGGCTATCCCGATTGCCGTCCGGAGTTTATTGAATCTTTTGAACGGATGGCCAATCTTGCAACCAAGATGGGTGTGTTAGGTGAAAAATTTAAAATACATACGCCATTGATCAACTTGACCAAGGCAGAGATCGTGAAGAAGGGAATTGAGCTGAATGTGGACTATGGGATGACGTCAAGCTGTTACGACCCAAACGAAAACGGCAATCCCTGCGGCCGTTGTGACGCCTGCATCTTAAGATTAAAGGGATTTAAGGAAGCTGGCATTTCGGATCCGTTAATTTATCCGGATTGAACGTGTACACCATCAAAGAAATCCATTACACGCTCCAGGGTGAAGGCTACCATACGGGTCGACCATCTGTGTTTATTCGATTCACGGGCTGCAATCTTTGGTCGGGATTGGAGAAAGACCGTGCGGGTTCCATTTGCGATTGGTGCGATACGGATTTTGTTGGAACGGACGGGCCCAACGGTGGAAAATATTCTGCCGATCAAGTTGCAGAAATTGCTAAAAAAATGTGGCCGGAAAATGAAAAAAATCCCTATCTAGTTTGTACAGGCGGGGAACCGCTTCTTCAAATGGATGATGATTTTATTTCAGCGATTCATGACGCGGGTTTTAAGATTGCCATTGAAACCAACGGAACGAGAATCCCACCGAAAGGGATTGATTGGATCTGTGTCAGCCCTAAGGCAAATGCGGAATTCATCCTAAAAAAAGGGCATGAAATAAAGTTTGTTTTCCCCCAATGTGGAATAAATCCCAGGCAGTATGAAGATTTAGACTTTGGACATTTTTTTATTCAGCCCATGGATGGACCAAACCAGGATGAAAACATTAAACAATCAAAAGAGTTTGTGGCTAAATATCCACGATGGGAATTGAGTATTCAAACTCATAAATTATTGGGCATTCCGTAAATTCCGCCATGGACATATTCAAAACTTTTTCCATTGAAGCGGCGCGTTCCCTTCCCAATTTAACGGATGGCCATCCTTGTAAAAAGGTTCATGGACATTCATTCAAGATTAGAATAAACGTAAGTGGCAATGTGGATAAACAGACAGGATTCGTCATGGATTTTGGTGATATTGATGCTCTATTCAAACCTATCTATGATATGCTCGATCATTCCTATTTAAATGATATTGAAGGATTGCAAAACCCCTCGAGTGAAAATCTTTGCCGGTGGATCTGGGAACGGCTGACCCCATCCTTACCCGGTCTGTCCCAAATCGAGATCAAGGAAACGGACACCACAGGCTGTATATATAAAGGAGACTAACATGACAAAGGCCGAAGGCAAAACATTTGATTTTGTAGATGAAAGTCACATCAACCCGGGATTATTGGAAATCTTTAATTTCGAGAGCCCCGAACAACACATCAAGACTGAAACTGATGAATTCAGTGCCGTCTGTCCGTTCAGCGGATTGCCGGATATTGCTTACATAAAAATAGAATATTATCCCACAGGTGGAAAGTGTGTTGAACTGAAATCCCTAAAATATTATTTCGTCAGCTTTCGAAATGTGGGCATCTACCAGGAAGCAGCCACTAAGCGAATCTATGATGATCTGCACTCTGCATTGGAAACCGATCAACTCATGGTAATGTCCATTTATAATATTCGGGGTGGTTTTCAAACCACCTGCGTAGAAGGTTCGCTGGATTAATCCATGACCCGTTTTGGCTGCCAAGACATGGTAAGCCCGATCCGGCAGATCTTGCTCAAACATCCCAAAGACGCATTTATTAATCAGTCTAAGGTTAATCGTGAGTTCGTTCAACTGAATTACTCTGGAGCCCCCGATTATCATAGGGCATGCGAGAGTTATGACTCCTTTTTGAACCTGTTAAAATCCTTTGGTATAAAAATTCATTTTCTACCAGTTTCAAAATCCACTTCTCTAGATTCGGTGTATACCCATGATCCCTGCATCGTATCGAACAACGGCGTCATACTATGTAATATGGGGAAGACAGCGAGGCTTTCAGAACCGGAAGCTGTCAAAGAATACTTCCAATCCATTCATGTGCCGATCTTGGGTCGCATCGAACCACCGGGGACTTTGGAAGGCGGAGACGTTGTATGGATTGATGAACAGACCGTAGCTGTTGGAGACGGATACAGATCCAATGCTGAAGGAATTTACCAGCTTAAGGCCTTATTGGGAAACCAGGTGGATAATCTAATCTCGGTGCATCTGCCACATTGGACCGGGCCAGAAGATTGCCTCCATCTCATGAGCATTGTTTCGCCCATTGACCATGATCTATACCTGGTTTATTCCCGGTTGCTTCCGGTACCCTTCAGAAAATATCTTCTCGATCGCCAAATTCAGTTTATTGAAGTACCTGATGAGGAATATGATTCCATGGGCTGTAACGTTTTGGCTATAGAACCGCGAAAAGTGATTATGATCGAAGGCAATCCAATTACACAACGAAGGCTTGAACATGAAGGCGTGGAAATCCATACCTATGATGGCTCAGAAATATCATTAAAAGGCGCAGGCGGTCCCACCTGCCTAACCCGCCCTTTTTTAAGGTACGCATCATGAGCTACGGCAACCGGTTCAATGCTGAAACACAGCTAAAACTTTCACCGTTTTTTGAACGCACATCCAAATTAAACGAGTCTCAGGAATGGCGTCGCTGGTCCGGATATTTATCTGCCACCAATTACGAATTAACCCACGAAAATGAATATTTTGCCATCCGAACCAAAGCGGCTCTTTTGGATATTACACCACTATACAAATACGTCATCGAAGGCCCGGACACCCAGAGATTCCTGAACCGTTTGGTGACTCGGAATATAAACATTTGCAAGGTCGGGCAGGTTATGTATACGCCATGGTGCGACGAAAACGGCAAACAGATTGACGATGGCACAGTCCAGCGAATAACTGATAAAAAATTTCGCATTACCAGTGCCGAACCCAATTTAGAATGGATACATTACAATGCTGCCGGGATGGATTTAAATATCCTAGATGATTCGGAAACGACCGTTGCATTGGCGCTTCAGGGGCCAAATTCCCGGAAGATTCTTAACACCATTGCAACAGATTCTTTAAATAGTCTCAAATTTTTCTGGATGATGGAAACAAATCTTGGGGATATGCCCGTATCCATTTCCCGTACCGGGTATACCGGAGACCTTGGATACGAAATCTGGATGGATCCAAAAGATGCCATTTCTGTTTGGGATTTACTTATCAAAAAAGGGAAATCCTACGGCATCACCCCTGCGGGACTGCACGCATTGGATATGGCCCGAATAGAAGCGGGGCTGATTCTGTTGGACGTGGATTATATTTCATCAAGGCATGCGATAATTGAATCCAGAAAATCATCCCCATACGAGCTTGGATTGGGATGGGCTGTGAAAATGAAGAAAAAAGATTTCATAGGTAAAAAAGCCCTGGCAACAGAACTGAACCGCGGTATGGACTGGGAATTTGTAGGTATTGAAATTGAGTGGGATGAATTAGAATCCCATTACCGAAAAGTGGGTCTGGCACCCGGGCTCCCCTGCGCCGCCTGGCGAACAAGCACACCCTTATTCAAAGGAATCAATCAGGTCGGGTACGCAACCAGTGGTTGCTGGTCACCAATTTTAAAACGCTATATTGCCCTAGCCCACGTGAAGTCGGAATATGCACAATTGGGTTCGAAACTGGATTTTGAATTAAAAGTGGAACACTTCCGCAAAATCACTCCCGCAACAGTTGTAAAAACACCATTCTTCGATCCGGAAAGGAAACGATCATGCCCGGAATAAAAAAATATGATGCCATTGTTGTTGGCGGTGGACATAATGGCCTGACGGCGGCAGCTTACCTGGGTCGCGCAGGGAAAAAAGTATTGGTTTTGGAGCGGCGATATGTCTTGGGTGGTGCAGCCGTGACCGAAGAAATTTTTCCCGGATTCAAATTTTCCGTTTGTTCCTATGTGGTCAGTCTCATGAAGGCCAATGTGATGCGTGAATTGATGCTGCCAAAGTTTGGATTAGAATTGCTCCCATTAGAAAGCACCCTGACGCCCTTTGAAAATGATTATCTGATTCGGACAGCTGATGGCGATCAAACATATCGTGAAATTGCTCGGCATTCCAAAAAGGACGCAGAGACCTATATGCGTTTTGGCCCAGCCATGGGACAGATCGGAATGTCAGTGAGGCCTATTTTGGAAACAGTTGCACCTAATGTCATTCGCCCATCTCTTTCAGACTTGGGTGCCGCAAAAAAATTATTGAATCATTTTAAATCCTTAAGCAATGAACAGTTAGAATATCTGACCAAACTTATGACCATGAGCTCGGCGGATTTTTTGGATGAATGGTTTGAGTTTGAACCTCTGAAAGCCACCATGTCCGCCAGTGGCATCATCGGTACGTTCATGGGACCTCGGTCTCCCGGCTCCGCCTATGTAATGCTCCACCATTACATGGGCGATATCGATGGCGCCTTTCGTGCCTGGGGTTTCCAGCGCGGCGGAACCGGAGCCGTTAGCATGGCCATCGCTCGTTCCGCTGAACATTTTGGTGCAGAAATCATGACGGAAGCACCTGTAGAAAAAGTCATTGTAAAAAATGGTTGCGCTATCGGTGTTGCCCTTGAAAATGGGGATGAATACGGTTCTGATATCGTTATTTCCGGATTGGATCCAAAATTATCATTTTTAAAAATGGTTGATGAAAATGACCTGCCATCTGATTTTGTTACGGATATAAAAAATTTCCGCATCCGCGGTTCTTCTGGAAAAGTGAATTTAGCGCTGGATGCATTACCCGATTTTACCTGCCTGCCCGGTGATGGTCATCATCTTCGAGGCGCTATTTCAATTAGTCCAAATTATGATCATTTGGAAAAAGCTTATGATGATGCCAAGTATGGTAATTTCTCTCAAAAACCGTTTATGGATATCATTCTACCATCTGTTTTGGACCCCGACATGGCCCCACCGGGGAAACACGTCATGTCCTGTTTTGTGCAGTATGCTCCTTATGGTATTAACGGTGGATGGAACGATCAAAAACGGGAAGCATTCGGTGACGCGGTCGTGAATACTATCGCAGAGTACGCACCCAATATCAAAGACATTATCCTGCACCGACAGGTTCTTTCGCCGGCGGATATAGAATCAATTTTTGGACTCACAGAAGGAAATATTTTTCATGGCGAATTAACACTTCAACAATTGTTCGCTATGCGGCCAGCTGTAAAATGGGCTAATTATAAAACGCCCATAAAAAACTATTATCAATGTGGATCAGGTACCCATCCCGGCGGCGGCATTACCGGATCTCCCGGCGAAATGGCTGCAAAAAAAATATTAAAGGAATGGGGATGAAACGGTATAACATCATAGTAGTGGGCGGTGGGTTGAACAGTCTGGTCACTGCTTCTATTCTGGGCCAATCCGGTAAAAACGTTGTACTCCTTGAAGCCCGTGAACAGATCGGCGGACTGGCTTCCACTTCAGAATTTTATCCTGGGTTTAAATGTAATTTGATTAATGATATGGTAAAATGGATTGATCCAAGGGTCATAAATAAACTGAATCTGGCATCACATGGATTGGAGCTTCACTCACCCGAGACAGTCCGAATTGCATTGCATACGCAAGGGCAACATATTTTATTTCACCGTGATCCAAAGAAGACCGCTGATTCCATTGCCAATCATTCGGAAAAAGATGCAAAGATATGGAAAGATTTCACGGAATACATTAATAACCTAACTCACTTATTAGAGAAGCTGTATGAATTGACACCACCCAAAATGCCAAATGTTGGTCTAAAAGAGGTCTTCTCCATGCGCTCCATGTTATCTCCAATTCGAAAACATGGTCTCCGTGGATTGGTGGATTTTATGCGGGTGGCGCCCATGATGATGCCGGAATTGGTGGATGAATGGTTTGAAAATGAATCGCTCCGATCTGCCATTTCCACAGCTGGGATTCATCACCTTTCATTTGGACCTTTCGCTGCGGGAACAGGTTATAATCTACTTCATCAACATATCCATAGTAACTGTGTGTTTCATAATGGGAATTTTGTTAAGGGCGGCACAGGGAACTTGGCTAATGCATTAAAATTATCGGCTGAATCTTCCAACGTTGAAATTAGAACCAATACAAAAGTAACGTCAATTGATGTGAAAAATGGAAGTTGCAATGGCGTGATCTTAGATGGCGGAGAAACAATTCAAGCGGATCAAATCGTATCCGGGTTGGATCCCAACAACACCTTTTTTAATTTGGTTGGGGCACCAGAATTAAATCCATCTTTTGCTACCCAAGTTCGAAATATTAAATATCGAGGCAGTACAGCCCGAATTCATTTTGCATTGAATAACCTTCCAGAAATTCGTGGAATTTCGGAAGATAAAATGGAAACTGTTTTTTCCATTTGTCCAACAATCGAATATCTGGAACGAGCATCTGATTCAGTGAAATACGGCCGGATTTCAGAAAATCCACATGTTGAATTCACCATTCCTTCAGTAATCAATCCTGACTTCGCACCCGAAGGTAAACATGTTTTATCCGCCACGATCCAATACGCTCCGTATCATTTGCGGAATCTAGATTGGTCTAACGAATTGAAAGATCAAATGAAAAATAACGTTGTTCGAGTTTTAGAAAATCATATTACCGGATTCTCCGGAATTATTGATTCATCATTTGTATTATCACCATTGGATATGGAAAACGAATTCGGATTAACTGAAGGTAATTTAAATCACGGAGAAATGACCCTGGACCAGTTCTTCTTCATGCGTCCCACGATGAGCTCTACCCAATATAAATCACCCATAGAAAAATTATATCTATGTGGCCCTGGTACTCATCCCGGTGGCGGACTCCACGGGACTAATGGTTTTAACGCTGCCCGCGAGATACTGAAACAATAGTGTACTTTAGAGAATATTGGAAAAAGCGGGCAGGGAAAATTCGACTCAATTAAAAAATTCAGTCACTTTTTTAATATAATCAGGCGTTGTGCCACAACAGCCTCCAATAACGGTCGCACCAAGATCATGCCAGTGTTTGCATTCTTCCAGATGCTGATCTGCATTATATTCATCGGTAAACTGCCACTCAGGGGGATTGAATTTCCCGACATGGGCATAAACGCCTAATGGTTTATTCCATAATGGTGCCAGCTGTTCCAGACCTGCGGTAATATGATCAGGCGGGGCACAATTTAACAATAGTACATCCGGTTCATTGCGGGCCATTGCATCCGCTACTTCTGTCATGGATTGGCCTCCCAGAAGGCGACCATCTTGATAGGGCACAAAGGCAACCCATGCTGGGATGCCAATTTCTTTTGCAGCCTTGATTGCTACCTCTGCTTCCGGAGTTGAATTGAATGTCTCAAATAGGAAAATATCGGCGCCGGCATCGGCGTAGTCCGTCAACTCTTCCAAATATTCTTCATATATCTCTTCTGAATTTGGGCTGCGGTCCGGCCGAAAACACCACTCCAAAGTTGTAATGGAAGCAGCAATCAGAGTATCATTGTGATTCATTGAACGGCGCGCTTTATCCGCCAGAGCAACCGATTCATGAATTAATGCACCGGCTCGATCCAATAGCCCCTTGGCACCAATAGCTTTCAGATGTTCATCGTTTGCAAAATGATTTCGAAAGCTGCGTTTGCTGAGCTGAAAG
>CAYNPR010000009.1:0-18266 GCA_964399115.1 uncultured bacterium
TTGGTTTGATTTCAAAACCGCGTCGGACAACCATTTTTTCTTTTTTCCGTTCGGCAAAAATGGTGCGTACGTCAAGCTCGGTTCCAACTGCGGTTCCAAGAACGATTCCGCCGATGGCAGGTGAAATCACGACATCCGGTTTCATACTTCTGAATTTATCCGAAATCATGATTGAAAACAGGTTCAGATATTCCGGATACTGAAGTACTTTCGCACATTGGAAATATGTGGAACTGTGTCTTCCCGACGTCAAAACGAAATGTCCGTTCAGTAAGGCTCCGGTTAATTCGAAGATTTCTATGATTTCTTCTTTTTTATTCATTGACTAAATCGCTTCCCGCATTTGATTTACGTACTCTTCCGCTGCAGAACGAATCTCATATTCGCTCATATCACCTGCAAAACAGATGCCTCGGGAAACGTTGATAAGAGCAACACCGCTTTGGTTCCCAACTATTATGCAGTGATTCAAGTCTCCACCTTGGGCGCCAATCCCGGGAATAAGGATGGATAGATTTGGCGTTAATGCACGTATCCTTATTAATTCATCCGGTGCAGTGGCTCCCACAACCAACCCAACATTCCCATTTTGATTCAAATCATTTGCCCACAAGGCGACTTTTTCATATAAAGGTATTCCATCAATCAGTTCATTTTGAAATTCCATTGCCGATAGGTTGGAAGTTCGGCATAAAATGAAAACACCCTTTTCAGCGTTATTTAAAAAAGGTTCAATACTGTCTTTTCCCATGTATGGATTCAAGGTGACGGAATCAAAACCAAAATGATGAAAGATACTATTCTCATAATGTTTTGCGGTATTTCCAATATCACCGCGTTTCGCATCTGCGATCTTAATATGATCATCCCCGATATAAGAAACCGTTTCTTCCAGCCATGTGAATCCTTCAGCACCCCAACGCTCAAAAAATGCAAAATTAGGTTTGTAGGCAACAGCCAGGTCTCGGGTCGCATCAATGACCTTGAACGTGTGATCCCTGAGAGCTTCAATGGAATTGGTCCCCAATGCCTCTGGATCCATATCCAATCCGACGCAAAGCCAGGATCGTCGTTCATTCGTCATTGTTTTTAATCTATCATTGAAAGAAAACATAAACATAGAATTTACCGAGAGTCTTAATCATACAAAAATTGAATCGAAAATATTTCGAAAAATATTATATAGGTGTTTCAACCAGGATCAAGGCATATCTAAAATAGCATCATGAGTGATAGAGATTTTCAACCAAAAAACGAATCCAAAAGCAGAATCATTGCATCCAGTGGCAGATTTCAAATTGAACTGATGGAAATAGCCGGAGTGAAAGATTTCTCGCCACTGATTAAAATCTCCGAGGCATTGGCTCAAGAATATGGTCCAGTGGCGATTTTAACTCCAAACACAATTCAAACATATTTCAATCGAGACGATTCTCTACCCTTCATCGCCCGTTACGATGACGAAATCATTGGATATATCATCGGTGTCCCTTTGGAAAGTCTCAGTAAGGAACCCTGGGCAAGGCTTGACAGCAATTTTGGGAAACAGAACACTTTATATACTTACGCCTTTGTAATACAGAACCAGTACAAAGGAAATGGTTATGCAAAAATGTTGAAGCGCGTTTATATCAATTGGGCAAAAAAACAGGAGAAAATTCATTTTGTCACCGGGCACGTTAAGAAAGGGATATCATCCCGATTTACCGGAAGTATCCGCATTATCGATGAGATTGAAAATTGGCAAGGGACAGGGATAACGTTCGAATATTACCGAAGGGAATTGGATCCGGAACAAATCTACAGGGAAAGAAAGGATCCCCCTTTTAGCTGAACAAGTCGTGGTAAAATTTGTTTATTCTATTAAAAAATCCTGCCTTTTAATTTGTGTTGTCTGAATTAGCTTTGGCTAATTCCTGTGTCTCTTATTCTTATGGTCCGTCTGCTCCGGTATTAGAATCGGCTTTCTCATCTTTGGTGACTTCTTCTTTGGCTTTGTCGGCTTTGGCTTTCTTGGCTGCGGCTTTATTTTTCTCTTTCTCGGCGGTTAATTTAATTTTTAGGGCATCTACTTTTACTTTTTGCTCATTAGCTTCTTTCTTGAATTTTAAAGCATCTTCTTTATTATTTTTTGCGTCTTCTTTTGCTTTCTTTTCGTCTTCTCTTGCTTTCTCTATTTCATCTAGAGCATCAGATTTTAATACAATATCAAGCTGGGTTTTCATTGCCGTATTATAATTACCCATTCCTGCTTGTGCATCACTTAGAACAGCCAATTTATCATTCCAGGCCTTAATCATTTTTTCCAAATCTGCCTTAATCCCCTCAAAGTTTTCCTTTTCTGACTGAAGTGCGATTTTCTTATTGGCAATTTTAGTAGAATCTTGATCAAGTTTAGAAATTTCTGAAACGTATTTATTAATAGTGGACTGTAATTCGCCTACCATATCTTGACCTTCATCTTCAACTTCTTGAATTTCACTTCCCTCTTTATCTTCAAATGACTTAATGGCTTGAAGATGGTCTGCTTTTAATGTCTTAATTGACGTCTTTAGTTTTTCTATTTCAGCCACTTGAGCATTCAATTTTTTTGTTAAACCGTCTGCTTGCTTTTTCGTAAGGTTTATTTGTCCTAAACAAAAACTCAATAACATTGAAATGATTAATACGCGTTTATACATACCGTTAACCTCCTATTCTCTTTAGCAGTGCAGATTTAGATTTTCGGTTTTCTATTTGTTGTCGTGTCGGTTTGGCTTTCCTGACTGCCGCTGCTTTTGCTTTAGCTGCCGCCGCCTCTGCTGCTCTTGCAGCTTCATTCCTAGCAATAGCCGTCACAGGAGATTGATCCTGTATGGGACACTGAACATCTGTCTCAGGCGGATCATTGGACTCATTGGTGATAACAACTGTCTTTTGTTCATTAACAGTTATTCCGTAACTGTCTGTAATATTTACAGTGAAAACATATTCACCTACCTCACCCTCAAAAGTAACTTCCGCTGACTCAAAGTTTGGCTTCAGCTCTACATTGTAGGGTCCATCATTCTGTATCCATTCATATTTGAGTAAATCGTTTTCCGGATCCACAGCGGTAACGTTCAAACCTACCATTGCTGTATTGGTTTCTATATCGCCGTCATGTACAATTGCGACTTTACATTTGGCCAACTCAATCTCCGCGAGTCTCTGGCGTTCCTGTTCTTCGGCTAATTCTCTGGCTCTTATTCGGTTTTGTTTTTCTATTTCACGGGCTCGTTGACGGTCATCAAGTACTTTTGTAGTCAATAACCCGAGGAAACAAACAATGAGAAGCATGGTAGCATTTGTGGTGCTCATAGTATCACTCCTTGGTTCATTATAGAGGGTAATTTAACGAGTGACTTAGATCATGTGCAATTTATATGTAATTAATAATTGCAAAAAGTATCACTGGGTCGAATCAATTAATAATACAAATACATGAAAGTATAAAAAGATGTATTAATTACATATATTAATCTGCATCATTAAAAAACTGCTCCACAGATTCCGGTGGTGGTTCAGGTGTGATTAAACTTCCAACTATCAGCGCCAAGACGGAAAGCCCAGCTGCCGGATAGGTCAATTCCTGCAGGAAAGGATGCAAATTTGAGAATCCTTCCCAGTGAGGTAAAACATAAGTCCAGATCAAAGTCACGGACATTCCCGTTATAATGGAAGCCAAAGCTCCGGCTGTAGTGGCCCGCTTCCAAAGAAAAGCAGCCAGTAATGCAGGTGTGATCGACGTGCCGTAAATATTGTAGGCTGTAAAGGCTGCATTCAAAACCGTTTTGAACTGGCTTACCAATAAAAATGCTATGAAGCCAAGAAGGAGTACCAGGCTACGGCTGATTAGAAGTACCTGCTTCTCAGTTGCGCCAGGGTTTATATACCGCGAATACACATCACGGGTCAGGTTGGTGGCCGGGATCAGTAAAAAAGAGTCTGCTGTAGAAACTATAATAGCCATCATGGTGGAGACCAGAAGCAGTCCCAAGATCATGGGCAGACCTGCATGACGGGCAATGGCTGGGATCACTGATTCACTACCTGCCTGCCTTGCTTCCAGCATGGCAGACACTGTTGGGTCCGTTACACCTGCCTGGGCTTCCGACACCAAATCAGGGATAATGCCCTTGCTCGCTGCCACAGCGCCTGTGAGGCCCAGCATGGAAATGACCGACTCCAGCACTATGACACCAATGATCCAGAAAAAGACTGCCTTCTTTGCTGAACCGCCATCCTTGGCGCTGAAAATTCTTTGATACATATTGGCGTCCCCCATGAGCAGAAGCATGGTCGGAACAAAGAAACTGATGGCAATGATCGGACCGGAAATATCTCCGGTTCGCTCCGCGGCCCAGTTGCCAAACCATTGCCACTTCCCCGCTGCTTCCGCAACGGTAATGATCTCACCAAGACCCCCGACCTTAATATAAAGGAAGATGAGCGCTCCAATGGTGCCAATGGTCATAAGCACACCGTTGACCACATCAGTATAAACCACGGAAAACATCCCAGCCAAAACCGTATAGGAAATAGCGAAAACTGCAGTAATGATTATTCCCGTTTCCAAATCAATCATACCATCTGAAACCATCGACAAAACCTTACCGCCCCCTCGGAACTGGTAGGATACAATCGTGGTATATGCAATAACGGTCGTGATGGTCGCTAAAATTGCGGCACCATGTCCATATCGTGCTTCAAAAATATCTGGAACGGTTACTTTTCCGAAGTTGCGGATTCGTTTTGTGATAAAATAAATCAGGGCGATTCCCAGCCATGCACCGCCGCTGGACCACAAACCCGCCAGGCCGTTACGATACCCCAGCCCGGCTCCACTGAACAATGAACCGCTCCCCATCCAAGTCGCCAAAAGCGTTCCGACTAAGATATACCAAGGCAAGGTCCTCCCAGCCACCATAAAGTCTTCACTATCCTTTACGGAACGAATCTTATAAATCCCCACTGCAACCAAAGCAAAGAGGTAAATCATGATTCCGGAAACATAAATCATAAGTGATTAACTTAGATGTGGATATAGGAATGGTTAAAGAATTATTGTCGTTATTTCATTCTTTGATGAAAAAAGAATAATCAGAATAAAAAATATTCAATCTGTTCATTCTCATCGCACTAATTCGCCCTTCTTTTCGAGTAGTGCACTCAATATCTCAGCCACTAACAATAGTTGGCCACTATCCATATCTCCTGTGTTCATCGCAACCAATCTTGTCTAACTTCGAACCTAGTCTTAAATGACTCATGAAAAATTTTACAATTATATTTCTTTCAATTATTTTTACCTGGACATGTTCAGGTAAGGCAGACGAGATGAATAAAATCAATATGAATCAAAACAGATTGGCCAATTCCCAAAGCCCCTATTTACTTCAACATGCATCCAACCCTGTGGACTGGTACCCCTGGGGAGAGGAAGCTTTTAATAAGGCAAAAAAGGAAAATAAACCCATTTTCCTGTCCATTGGGTATTCCACCTGTCATTGGTGTCATGTGATGGAACACGAGTCATTTGAAGATTCCACAGTGGCGGCTCTCATGAATGAGAATTTTATCAATGTCAAGGTAGACCGGGAAGAAATGCCGGAAGTGGATCATTTGTATATGTCCGTTTGTCAAGCCATGACGGGACGGGGCGGTTGGCCGCTTACCATCATTATGACTCCAGAAAAAGAACCTTTTTTTGCTGGTACGTATTTCCCAAAAAACGGTCGTGGAAAACGACCTGGTATGATGCAACTGCTTCCTGGCCTGGCAAACGCCTGGAATACAAAACAGGATGAAATTCGAAAATCCATTGACTGGGTTCAGTCCTATCTGGTCAAAGACAATACTGGAACCCAAGGGAATGCCTGGGATGAATCTATGGTTCGGAATGCATTCACCCAATTCGCTAATCGATTTGATCCTGATTTCGGTGGATTTGGAAAGGCACCAAAATTTCCATCTTCTCACAACCTAATCTTTTTACTCCGATATGGTAAAATATTCAATGACAAAACTTCCCGGAAAATGGTTGAAACCACTCTTCATCATATGCGGCTCGGTGGTATTTTCGATCATATTGGATTGGGTTTTCATCGCTATTCAACCGACAAACGATGGTTTCTACCTCACTTTGAAAAAATGCTCTACGACCAGGCAATGATCTCCATGGCATACCTGGAATCTTACCAGCTAACTGGAAATGAAAATTATGCCGATGTAGCGCGGGAAATTTTCTCGTACGTACTTCGGGACATGAGGGATACAAAAGGTGGTTTCTTTTCAGCGGAAGATGCGGATAGTGAAGGAGAAGAAGGGCTATTCTATGTATGGACTGAAGAAGAATTGATTGAAATCCTTGGGACGGATAATGGAATGAAATTGGCCAAAATTTATGGGTTTTCGGAAACCGGAAATTTTTATGAAGAGGCCTCCGGACGTTTCACAGGCAATAATATTCCATATTTTCCCCATGACAAAAGTGAATTGGCAAAAAAGGTCGGAATGGATCTTGAAACCTTTGATGAACTTATAACGTCGACAAGAAAAAAACTTTTCGAAGTCAGGGAAAAACGGATCCATCCCCTGAAAGACGATAAAATTCTTACGGATTGGAACGGACTCATGATAGCAGCGCTTGCCCTTGGGGGTCAGGTTCTAAATGAACCTTCCTATATCATTGCTGCAAAACACTCTGCGGAGTTTATTGAGAATTCACTCAGATGCAAAAAGGGCCGCCTGATGAAACGCCATCGGTTAGGGCAATCAGGCCTGGCCCCTCATTTAGACGATTATTCTTTTATGGTCTGGGGATTACTGAATTTGTATGAAGCTACTTTTGAACCAAATTATTTATCTACGGCAATAGAACTCACGGACATCATGATCGAAGATTTTTCCGATGAAAATGGTGGGTTTTATATCGGAAGCAAGGATGCGGAAAAACTCATGGTACGCGCCAAAGACAGCTATGACGGTGCTATCCCCTCCGGGAACTCGGTGGCGGCAATGAATCTATTTCGCCTATCCAAGATTACCGGTAACATACATTGGGTTGAATTGGCGGAAAAGACGCTAAAATCATTCACGGAAAAAGCCGAAAAATCTCCTAGTGGGTTTTCACATATGATGACTGCATTCATGTTCAACGATAAAAATCCAAAAGAAATTGTCGTTGTGGGAGATGGGAACTTGGATGGGACTCAAGAAATTTTGAACACCATCAATTCTCTTTATTTGCCTAATCGTATTATTCTGTTTAAGGATATATCCAAATCAAAATCCCTTGAGACCATCGCTCCCTGGACCAAAGACCATGTCACTCTTAACGGGAAACCAACTATTTATATATGTGAAAATTTTGCCTGCAAACAGCCAACGACAAATCTGAACACCGCATTGAAAATATTAAATCAATAAATTCATTCAATAAAAACGATTAGGGTCTACTCTAGCCCACATTCAGGATTTGGAGTTCAAACAAATAAACCCTAATAAATAGACAACGGGTTGACGAATTAGTTTTTATTAAAAAGAAAATAGAATAATTTCAGGTAGATTTTTGAAAGTTTAACGGGCAGATTCTGAATTTTTTGGATCTATAATCAATAATTGGGGGCTGGACTTCGAGCTCAAAAAACAGGCCTTTCCCAACTTATATTGTGATCAAGGAAGTTTGCTGTGTTCGAGAGGCTCCCTCCGTTCAATAAACAAAGAATGGTCCCAAAAAACAATCTGCCCGTTTTTTTATTCCCTTGATGACAGAATTTGATTAATTCTGATTCGGCTTCCTCTGATTTTTAATATTACACCTTCTTCCTCATATTCACGGCTTAAAACTTCCACACCCAACTGTGCTTGGGCAATCCTTTTCGGTTCGTTGTACGGAAATTCAAGATTGATTGTTTCGTATCTTTCATCCATTTTGGATCGAATCCATGATTTTAATTCCGAAAGTCTAATATGGCGTTGAGCGGAAACAGTGACTGCATCAGGAATTTGGCGCTGAAGTTTTTCAATCAGGTTTCCGTCCGTTATCAAATCAACTTTATTTAATATGTGTATCCTGGGAATATCAAATGCTCCCAATTCTTTTAAAACCTCCTCAATGGTTTGAATATGTTCGTTAACCTGTGGGGAAGCCATATCCAACACGATCAGAATTAAATCTGCTTCCAGAACCTCTTTGAGGGTACTCTTAAAGGATGCAATCAGATTATGGGGAAGTTTGCGGATAAAACCGACCGTGTCGCTCAATAGAATAGTATGAGATTCATCCAGATTCAGCTTCCTGATGGTTGTATCCAAGGTCGCAAACAATTGGTCCTGAATAAATACGTCTTTCCCGGTCAATGCCTTGAATAATGTGGATTTTCCAGCATTTGTATATCCAACAAGTGATACCCGGTACTGCGATTTTCGTCGAGTACTTTGAGTTTCCCGTTCCTTTATTATTTTTGTTAATTCTTTTTTGAGCCTTGAAATTCGAGTTCGAATTAATCGCCTGTCAACTTCTATTTGGGTTTCACCCATTCCAGCTCTCGTTCCAATGCCACCCATCTGACGCTCCAAATGGGTCCACTGACGTGTCAATCGTGGCAGCAGATATTGCATGTAGGCCAATTCAACTTGAGTTCTTGCTTCCTTTGTACGAGCATGTTTCTGGAATATATCCAATATAAGACCGCTCCTATCCAGTACTTTTATCTTATTGGACAATTTATGATAATTCTTGATTTGTGCAGGACTTAGTTCATCGTCGAACAGGATCAATTTCACATCTAATTCATGAGCTTGATTAATCATTTTTTCAGCCTTGCCCTTACCCAAAAACAAAGATGGATTTATTCTGGATATCTTCTGGGTGATTCGTCCCACGACTTCGGCACCGGCCGTATCCGCGAGCAACTCCAACTCATTCAAATGTTCATGGATCGTAGTTTCTGTCAAACCAGGCCGGATCACTCCCACCAATAAGGCTTTCTCCCTGTCGACTGCGTCTCTATCAATCATATATCAGCGGCTTTCATTTTAACGGAGACAGGACGACCGATAAGCGTTTCCGCCAGTAATAAAACCACAGTAGCTAAAAGAAATATTTTCCACAAAGATCTACCTTGGCGAGCCTCTAAAAAGGCTTTAGCAAAATCATCCTGAACAGCCATTAATCTGATCTGGTCAGTTGATAGATAGGGTTCAATTCGGGCCTGTGATATTCCAGGATGGATGTACTCCTTATCGTGAAGACGGGTTGGAAACGACGTAAACAATTTTCCATTTGAAAAGATGTTAAAGATTCCCAGTTCGTGTGTAGACGTGACATTGATGCCTTCACGATCGTAATCCGGGGCAATCAATTCCATTTTACCAGATGGAGATTCAACTTCCCATTTATTCCGTAGAATATCTTCTTCTATGGAGATCCATTTAGAACCGTCAACGAGAATGGGAGCCGTGTTGAATTCATCCGTCCCAGCCAAAACCAGCATTCGATAAATGAGTGGAATCGTTAAACCCCGGACTAACAAATCGTTCCATCGTAAGTCAAGCAAGGTGGAAAAGTAAAATATAGCCCCACTCTTTCTGGAAAATTCAATTAAAAGTGGGTCATCGTTGTTTAAATCCAAATGTATTTTATGATCAGGCAGAATTTCCGTTTCTACATAAGTAAAAATTTCAGGTAATTCATTTTCAATTTTTCGGACAAGCAAATCACCAAAAATATCCGAATTCTCGGTTAATATTTCACTGTTGAAAAATCCCTGTCCTGAATCGATAACCTTGCCATGCCTTGGAAATTCCAATTTATCATACAAATCCGGATGATAATCGTCTTCCCCACCTTTCCCCTGAAACCAGATCAGACCACCACCGGATTTTAAATATTTGTCCAAATCATCTGTTCCAGCTTGGGAAATCTTCAAAGGATCATGAATAATGGCTACATCAAGATCATCTAAAAACAATCGGTTGAGGTTGGACTGAATTCTTGATTCAACGGATAGTAATTGTCCTTCAGGATCAATCGCATGTAGGATCATTTCAATCATGGAAATACCTTCGTTATTTGATGCGATTATTCCGCATCGAACCCGATCCAAAACTGGCATGGAAACATACCAATTATTATCCATGTCATAATCATCACTTGGTAATGTTGCCACAGCCTGTACAATGCCTGTTTGGCCTGGATACGCTTGGAATATGAATTCTTTTTCCTTGTGGGGAACAAAATTCGAAACAACCTGTCCTACACGGTTACCATTAAACAGAAGTTCGAGATGCGTATTAGGTTTTTGCAATTCTCCAGAATTTTGAACCCGTGTTTTTAATTTAACTAGTTGATTGGGTGTTTTAATTCTGTTGATCGAAGATACGGAGCGAATGGATAAATTATCCCGGACATGTCCCGGGCGAATAAAGTAGAATTTCCATTTCTCCTTTTCTAGGTGCCCAGCAAGAAATGTGGAGTCCGGACTATGCGTTAAATCACTGAAAACTACGCACTCCTTAATGGGCTCCACCATGGTTGGATCTTTCAGGAAAATACTAAGATTCTCCCAAAGATAATCGTGGGAAACAGTCGAGTGGATCGCTGAAAGGACAGATACTAATTTCGGATCACTAGGGACTCCATCATAAATCCGTTTAGGGGGACAAGTTTGAAACAACGTAATATGAGTTTTATCATTAAACTGTGGGAGTAGGGCAAGAGCTTCAGTTTTTATGATTTCTAAAAATGTTTCATTACCATTTTTTACGTTCATGCTAGCAGAATTATCCAAAACCAAAACTAATCTAGCATCCTGATCCGATGCTATCCAACCCGGCATAAATCCCTGAATCACAGGTTGTGCAACCATGAAGATTAAAGCGGCAATGGTCAACATGCGCAATATCATAAGTATGAGTTGCTGAATCTTGATCCGCCTGATTGAACTTGTTTCCAACTTCTTTATGAAACGAACCGTACTGAACTCCACCTTTTTGACTCTCAATCGGCTAAGGAAATGAATAATAATCGGGATGGCTACTGCTCCTAATAACCATAATATTGTTGGGGATAAAACACTCATATTATCATGGCACCATAAGTCATAATAAGTCCTGCCGTCAATGGGACTGTCACATTATCGTTTAAGGGTAGTGGTATCAGCTCAACCAGCATGGCACCCACGGCACTCAAGATTATGATTTCCTGAGGTAAGGATTCATTTATCCAAAAACCAACAAGAATGCACGACAAAGTTCCAGCAAGGGTTCCCGATAAGGTTTTATTCCACAGTTTTCCAATTGGAAAACTCTTCCCAACTAAGGCGGCAAATGAATCTCCAACACTCATATATAATAGAGCAAGAATGGCAATCCTCATTGGAAAAGAAAAAATTGTAACCAATGAGCCAAATAACAGCCATGTCGCTCTTGTGAGATTTCCCTGAAATTCATTCTCCCGAATCATGACATTAAACCATTTATTGAAAGTAAATTGAATAAAATTCCATTTTCGACGACCAATTTCCAATAATATGGTAATAAGAGAAAGACAGCCCATTAGCATCACCATTATTTCCTTATCCTGGACAACCCACAGATAGCCCAGCGGAATAATTAATGAAAAAAGATGTAATATTTTACGTGTGATTTCGTTTTTAGGAATTGAATTCACTTATAGATCATCTGATTAAAAATATCCTGCATGTCCAACACACTTACCGTTAGATCTACATGGGTGGGTTCCTCGAGAATCACATCGGCGGAAATAGACTGATCCAAGACAGTATAAGGAATTAAATCTTCGTTTTGACGATAATATACCTTACCCAGTTTAAATCCAGATTTCTCCAAACTTTCAACCGCTTTCTTCTGACTGAGTCCAAATAAATTTGGTACTTTGTAAAAATTAGGCGGTACCCCAAGGCTAGCCGTAAGATGAAGCCCCATCCCTTTGTTGAGCATATCGCCTCCTTTGGGATATTGCCAGGTTATGTTCCCTGCAGGAACATCCGAATTGTATTCTTTATTTACGGTATCGATTTCCAAGCCTGCCTGTTTTAGAATCAATTCGGCACTGCGTAGAGATCGTCCAACCAAGTCAGGAACGGATACCATCTTTTCCGGATGGGCAATTTTAAGTCTGACTGTTCTGCCTTCCTTGACTTTTGTGTTGGGTATAGGGTATTGATCCACAATTGTGCCGGGCTCATATAGAGCGGAAAACAAGGTGTCGGATATGGCGCTTTTGTATCCTTCCAAATTCAAGACTTTTTCTGCATACTCCAGTGATTTACCCTTAACATTTACCATATATTTCCCCTTATCCATACGAACGTAAACCGGCATAAGGAATGTGTCAATCAACAGAATAACAGTTAAAGATAAAACTCCAAATACAGATAAATAAGCAACTATTTTCTTCATTATTTTCTTAACAATCTAGCTGCAAACATCCCATCTACACCATGAATGTGAGGGAATATCTCAAGGCAACCATCATCATTAATCCAGTCTAAATTGATACCTGAGATTCCTTTTTTATCCAACTGAAAATCATCATTTAACTTAAGGAATCGTTTAACCACGTCCCAATTTTCTTCCGGTTCCAATGAACATGTTGAATAAACTATTGTTCCATCTATTTTCAGGAATTTTGAAATGTTTTCCAAAATTTTTAACTGCAAGTTCGACATTCTTCGAACGTCACTTAGTTTTCTTCGCCAACGAATATCCGGTTTTCGCCCCAGCACTCCTGTTCCAGTACATGGAGCGTCCAAAAGAATTTTATCCGCCATTTCAAATGTATCCTTTTCGGCATCTTTTACTTCCCATTGAATATTTCTTAATCCATGTCGGCTTAAATCCCGCTCACCAAGGCTGACTCTTTTCTCATCAAAATCGGAAGCAATAATATTCCCTGGTTTTCCCACTTTCTCTGCCAAGTATAAGGTCTTGGCTCCTGGAGCGGCACACACATCCAAAATCTTTTCACCAACTTTTGGCTCCATTATTCCTACAACTGCGGCGGATGCCGGATTCTGGATGGAAATGGTTCCATTTTGAAACAAATCAGTAGATAAAATTCTCCCTGCTCCGGATTTTACCTTTAAAAAGATATCTGAATAAATTACCGTTTCAATTCCAGAACGAATTAATTCACTCATGACCGTTTCGAGAGTTTCCCGATTTAAGTTTACACGGATATAGGTTGCCGGCATCTTATTCATCCAATCCGAAAGTTCTAAAAATCCTTTTTGTCCAAACTGGCTTCTCCATCTCGATTGGATCCATGCAGGCAACGAAGGCCACCTGATATCTTTTTTAAGAAGATTGAACCAATCAGGATTTGATTCTTGTTTTCGGATGAGTTTTCTTAAAACTGCATTGGTAAATCCGGATGCATTATGGTTCAACATCCGTCTTGTCAATTTCACTGAAGAGTCGACAGATGCATAGTCTGGAATAAATTCATCATAGAGTATCTCAAAAAATCCAATTTTTATAATTGATGAAAGAGATGGATCCAATTGCTTCTTTTTTCGTCCTGACACATGTTCAATCATCAACTCAAACCGATCCTGAAGTCGTACGATCTCATTGGTTAATACCGTAGCCCTGTATTTGTTGGATAGATCCGAATGATTTCTTGAAAATACTTTATCTCGGATTAACGAAAGCTGTGAATCTTCCTTTTCAAACGTGTCTAGAATTTTTACAGCGAGAAATCGGGCATCATGTTTCATTTGCCGAAGAATGCTCCTTGCCTAAGAGTCGTCCCCCGAAGAAAATCATCGATCTTCATTTTTCGTTTCCCTTCCAACTGGACTTCCAGGATTGAAAGTGCGCCATCACCCGTTGCAATCCATAACACATTTTTATCTAGTTTTATGATCTCTCCCGGTAGCCCAATTTCATTTGAAATTGGCTTTGTTTTGTAAATCCATAATTTCTTTCCAACTAAAATAGTTGACATTCCCGGCTTTGGAGATAATCCTCTGATCCAGTTGTGAATTTTATATCTTGGCCATGACCAGTCAATAATTGTCATTTCTTTAGAAATCTTAGGAGCAGAACTGGCCAAACTTGAATTTTGTTGAGTAGATGATGATGTGGCACTCTCCAGATTTGATAATGCCTTCAAGACTAAATCAGCTCCTTCCTTGCTTAATCTGGTACCGAGAGAAAAATAATCATCTTCAGGTTTAATGGGTAATTCTTTCTGGAGCAAGATATCCCCCGTATCCACCTTTGGGGCAATTTGAAATACTGTAATACCGGTTTTTCTTTCGCCATTCATCAATGACCATTGAATCGGTGCTGCACCACGATATTTTGGCAACAGTGAAGCATGGAGATTAATGGAACCCCGTTTAGGCAGATCAATTAGTGATTTTGGTAAAATCCGAAATGCAACAACGACGAAAACGTCAGGCTTAAATTCCTTTAATTGCTTCTGAAACAACTCTGAATTCAAGGATTCTGACTCAAGTAGAGGTAACCCTTGGTCGCGTGAAAATTGACCAACGGCAGTATAACCAAGTTTTCGATGACGTCCCATGGGTTTGGGTGGGTTTGAGACGACGCACACAATGTTATGATGACTATCAATAAGTAATTGGAGTGTGGGGATTGCGAACTCTGGATTCCCCATAAATACAATACGCATCAGCCTCCTCTCAACTGTTGAATAAATATATTATTAAAGAACAAATCCTTTGTGGTTGGATTTTGCTATGCGGTTTTTTTGTGTATTTTCCACTAGTGCATTTAATTCATCTTTATATTTCATTTTTTCAACTTTGCTAAGGTGATCTATAATAAATATCCCATTTAAATGATCTATTTCATGCTGAATTGCCTTGCTCAATAAACCGCCAAATTCTTCTTCGTGCCAATTTTCATCTGGTGTTTGATATTTTAAAATTATTTTTTCAGGTCTACTTATTTCCACCGCAATACCTGGGATGGACAAACATCCTTCCTGATATGGCATTTTTTCACCAATCTTGGTAATTATTTCACCATTGATGAACACATATGGTTTTTCTGCTTCTTCGGTATGAGTCACGTCGACAACGAATAGATTCATATCCAGCCCTACTTGATTGGCGGCAAGTCCAATTCCCTCCGCTTCATACATTGTGTCAAATATGTCATTCAACAAACCATCCAATCTGGAAAAATTCTTAACCAGATTACATTTTTTACGAAGAATCGGATCACCGTAATGAACGATTTCCATCACTGCCATTAATCCTGCTCCAACTCCGTATCCTTTACTTTTCCTGCAAGGCCGGCAATTGCAGTTTTTGATATGGTGAGATTCGTATTGTTATCAACCTTTATAACTGCCAAACGGCCCTTCTCCTTAAATCCCTGTACAGTCCCGTAAATACCGCCCATCGTGATAATTTTATCGCCCTTTTTAAGCTCACCTCGCATAGTTTCTTTTTCCTTTTGGCGCTTCGTCTGGGGACGAATCATCAAAAAATATATGATCGCCAATATAACGATAAATGGTAAAAATGCGGCTATCCCTCCTCCGCCCTGACCCGGTTGTGCTGCTGCAAATAAAAAATCCACAATTTCTCCTTAATTAATTGGTACGAAAATTACCCCGGATGGACAGGATATTAAAGTCTGATCTCGATAGTAGTACCATCAGAAGGCGATGATTCAACAACTTTGATTTGGCCTTGGTGGATATCTTGAATAATACGGCCAGACAAAGATAATCCAAGACCCCAACCCGCCTTTTTGGTACTGAAACCTGGGCGAAAAATATTTCGCCAATCCTTCCTGGGAATTCCAACGCCATTATCCTTCACACGAATACTGACTCTATCATTTTCTATTCGTAAAGAAACAATAACTTCACCATTGCTCCGGATAATGGCGTCAATGCCATTGCGAATGATGTTTTCAATAGCCCAAGTTAAAAGTGATCCGTTGCACCTGAGGTGAATACCCGGCTGAACGTCATTGATCAAACTCACCTTTTTACCCAAGGAGGGTAATCGTCGGTTTAAATACTGCACTATCCGCTCAACACGCTCCGAGATGTCGATGTTTTCCATTCCCAGATCAGATCCCAGTTGGCTGAATCTTCGACCAATCTGTTCCAATCGTTCGAGATCTGCTTCCATTTCAGGAACCATTTCCTTCGTTTTGTCTGGATGTTCCCTCAGAAATTCCACCCATCCCATGAGTGCGGAAACGGGTGTGCCAAGCTGATGTGCGGTCTCCCTCGCCATGCCAACCCAGATATGCCGTTTTTCATTGTTCCGTATGAACGTAAATCCTGCAAATCCCAAAAATATGAAAGCCGCAATTGATATTATTTCGATGTAGGTCCACCATTGAAGTTTTTGTATGATGGATGAATCCCCATAATGGAGAAATCCAAAGGTGATTTCACTTATCGATTTATCGCTGTAAGTAAGCGGAATTGGATCATTGAACCGATCCATTGTTTTCATAAAGCGAATCTGTTTTTCTTTGGAATCAATTGATTTGGGTAAATTTTTCCCAATTTGTGGTTGATGAGTCGTATCAGTCTGAATAATGGGAAACTTTACCTTTTGAATAATGTTTTCAAATACAAAATCCAAATTAGTGTCGTTTTCATCACTGACGGTCCCAGCAATGATTTCAGCATAAAGTCGAACCACTTCTCGATTGTCCTCTCTTAGCTCTCCGATTAGCGATTGAGTGTAAGCTAAAAGGCTAATGACTAAAGCAATACCCAAGATAAATAATCCTGCCTTTATATTCCCAGTATGACGGTAGAGATACATTCAACTAATATTCATTTTTTTTCTTTCCAAAAAAGAAATCCAATACCAAATAATACCACTATAAATGAAACGCGTGATAAAATTCGGATTTTCGTCCAAAGATTATCGTCATATTTATAAATAACGGTAACATCACCTTTGGGAACATAGACGGATCTCAAGACATGATTGGTTTGGTAGATTGGCGCATCTTCCCCATTAACAAAAGCCTTCCATCCCGGTTTATAATAAATCTCGGAGAGAACCAAAAGCCCACCCGTTTCAGATTGAGATAATAATTCTATTCTATTTTCTTTCCTTGATAGAATTTCCACTTTCCCGGCAGCATTTTCCGGTAGCGCTATACTATCAGGAAAATCCACAACAATAGCAGATTGAGATGGATTAAAACCATTCAGCATTGTTTCCATCAAGGATTCCCGTTGTGTTTTCACGGTTTTTATTTTTCCAACCAACCAAGCTTTCGGCAAAACTTTTTGATTTTCATAAATACCGTTCAAATTTGAAATAAGTACAAAATAGGGATTATTAATTTTTTTAGTGGTCAACACATATTTTACATTCAACATATTCAAAATATGTGGACGGCTGAACCCTTTTGCATCCATTAGATCTTGGTAATTTCTGAGTTTAATAGGGCGATATCCACCAATACTTTCCAGATTCCAATAGCTGTACCTATTTGAATTAAGCTCATCTGCGGGGAAAATTCTAAAATGGGAAGAATCATTTTGAAGGTGTTTAACAATTTTTGTTTCCTGGAAAAACCTGTCCATTTTCCGTGCAGGCTTCAGATTCAGAAATTCCATATTAACTACAGAAAGATCTACAATAACCAATCCGATAATTGCAAAACAAAAAATCTGTTTATTCAACTTTTCCTCAATATAACCCCACATTAATCCTAAAGATGCAAGACTTACAGCCAAGGCTAAAAGCAGCCCCTTTTGTAATAATTCAATTCTAATAGTTTTGAGTTGGGTGAGTGCAGCAGGGTTAAACCTTGAATCCTTTGGATTACTAAAATCGAAAAAAGATTCTCCAATGAGGAGAAATAGAACTGAAAGTCCTGCAATTCCACCTGCCACATAAATGCATTTTTTCAAGGTATCTTTTTTCTCTGTCGACTGCATGAAAGAATCTATCCCGCGGGCAGCTAAGATAGGAACTGTCACAGCAAGGAGAATATAAATCATAGATGGGATTCGAAATTTTGAGAAAAAAGGCAATAATGAATAAAAGGGTTCAAATAATACCGGGAAAAACGACCCAAAACCGATGATAAGCGATAAGAGTGCTGTGATCCAAAAAAACCAGTTTAATTTATCTGGCTTTCGGATCAGTACACCCAAAATAGCAAAAATGATGGCAATTAATCCAAGGTAATGGGTCGATTGCGTGAATGGCATAAATCCCCAATAGGCCGCTGACTTTAAATCACGCGTT
>CAYNPR010000010.1:0-17817 GCA_964399115.1 uncultured bacterium
AAGGATTGGATTCACCGCTTTGTATTATGACACTTGACACTCTAAATGCAACTCCAGACAATAATGGAATGATTTGGTCAGCCGTACGAACAGTACTTGAAGAGGATCTCGAAGGTATCGTGATCTTCAATATCCTTTTTAGCGACATTGCCGGAAACAATGGGGATATGATATCAGAATCCACAAACGACACAATGGTGGTCTTGGATAGAACAAATCCTGTTGTTTCTAATCTGGTGGAAGGCGACGATGAAGAGGAGGATATTGATTATTATAACAAGTCCGATACGTTGACGCTTTTTTGGGAGCAAAATGACAGTTTATCGGGTATCAGAGATGCATATGTCTCTCTAGGTTCGGATTCACAAAATACGGATATTCTAGGATGGACCTTATCTTCTACTGCCGATCCTTTTGCAGGGCTTGGAGATTTGAATCTGTCTAACGACAATATCTATTATGGAGGTGTTTTTGCTAGGGATTCTACTGGGAATTTATCAGATACTATTTGGGGAAATGGTATTTATATTGATACGGAATTACCGGACACCGGTTCGATAAAGGATGGATATTGGATAATGGATTTGGATTATGCCATTGACTCAACTCGCCTGAGTTATATCTGGTCGAATTTTTCGGATAATACTGAAATAAATCATTATGAGATTGCCATCGGGACAGGTGACGATACAACAAATGTCATTAATTGGATGGCAACGGACAGTACGGACAGCATGACCGTATCGGGATTAAGTCTAGAAAGACACACCCTGTATTATTCTTATATCAAAGCAGTGGACTTAGCCACTAACGAATCCTATTTGGTCAGGACAGATGGAATTTATTTTGACGATGTGATTCCAAGGATTGTGGATTTCCTACCTGACGTTTCTGATTCGGCTGGATTTCTTTCCGTAATAAATAATGATACAATTACAATCAATTTTAACCGACCCATATATTCTTATAATATAAACATCAACTCTATATTGGATTCAGGATTGGAAACCACGCAATTGCATACGGATTCCGTCATTAATATTTTTTGGGCTGATACACTTGCCAGCTACGACACTTTAACGGTTATCTTGGATAGTGCCATGGCCTACAACACGTTGATTATGTCGGATACGCTCTATTTTTATAGTCAACTGTGGGGGGACCTGAATAATGATAATGATATTACAGTCCAGGACATCTTAGCCTTTAATCAAAATTGGCCGGAAACGGATCTGGGACCGCTTACGGGTTCTCCACCCCATGTGCGTCCTGCACCGGATGGCGAAGTAAACCTGATAGACCTAGCTGCTTTTGCGAAAATGTGGCATTGGAGGTACTTCAGCTTGGATTTTGATACTCTAATGTATGCTGCTAGAACCACATCAGATCTACCCATCAAGGCAAAAGGGCAAAGAGTTCTGATTTCCATCCCGGAAAGGGCATCCATGGCTGAGATATTAATTGGGAAATCCAACCTGGATGTAATAGGTACGGATATTCTTAAACCTTCCCAATCCGCTTTTCTGTTTACAGCTTTAGATACCGTTAAGGGAATGAAGCAATTCTCTATTGCGGACTACCGGGGTTTGGATACGGTTTTGACTTTGACGTTGCCCAAGACCGATCAGGAATTCTACCAGGCTAAAATCCAATATAAATTCCTGGATGAAAATGGCACGTCACTTTCTGAGGGGATCATCTCTGCGAATATTGAAATTCTACCGGATAAATTCATGGTTTATGATAATTATCCAAACCCATTCAATCCGATAACGACAATTCGGTATGATATGCCAGAAAAGAGAAATGTAACCGTTATGATTTATGATATATTAGGACGATCAGTTTTGTCTATAAACCTGGATCAGGTTCAAGGGGGAAGACACCAATTTACTTGGCATGGGACCAACGATTTTGGGAAAAAAGTGAGTACAGGAATTTACTTTTTACAATTGACAGCTGGCCAGGACACCAAAATACAGAAAATGCTTTTGCTAAAGTAATTAAGTTAACTTACATCCGTTCCGGAGCTGATATGCCGAGGATATTCAATCCATTTTGTAAAACAATTTTAACTGAGAAAACCAAAGCCATCCGGGCTTTGGACACTTCCAAATCTTCAGTAATAACCCGGCATTGACTATAGAATTTATGGAAACGACTGGCCAGCTCCTGGAGATAATTAGCAATATTCTGTGGTTCAAGGTTTTCAAATGCGAGATCCATCAATTCAGGGAAACTGACCATATGCTTCAATAATTTCATTTCGTCCGGATGAGAAAGCAAAATAGGATCGAATTCTCCGTCAAATTCAGAACTGAAATCTTTACCACGTTTAATAATATTGCAGATCCGCGCATATGCATATTGAAGATAAAAGACAGGGTTATTTTCGGATTGGTCAGTCGCTAAATCTAAATCAAAATCCAAATGCGTATTCATGCTGCGCATGATGAAAAAATACCGAACCACGTCTGCTCCAACTTCATCCACGAGTTCATCCATCGTAACAAAATTTGCTTTCCTGGTGGACATTTTTACTTTTTCACCGTTTCGCAACAATGTTACGAACTGGTATAGTAGCACTTTGACGTGGTCTGTTTTTATGCCCAATGAATCCAGGGCAAGGAGAACATCCGGGTATGTGTCCGCATGATCTGCGCCGAAAATATCTATGATAAGATCATAGCCACGATTGATCTTATCCCGGTGATAAGCAGTATCTGGTACTCTGTAGGTGGGCTCACCACTGCTTTTTATGTAAACGCGATCCTGATCTTTCTCCAGCGCTGTGGTTTTGAACCATGTGGCACCGTCTCTTTCATAGATGAGATCTTTTTCTCGCAATTCATTAAGGAATCTGTCAATCTCGCCATTTTCATAAAAAGTTTTTTCATTTGTGAATTGATCAAAATGAATGCCAAGGGTTCGTAGTGTTTTTTTAATATTCTTAAAAATAATTTCTTCCGATTTATTTTTGAATGTTGGGTCTCCAGATATAAGATTTTCTCCATTTTCATCTAAAATGACTTGGGCAATACCTTTGATATAATCACCTTGGTACCCATTTTCCGGAAATTCGAAATCTTTATCCAATAGTTCAAAATAACGCGCCTCAACTGATTGACCCAGGATACGCATTTGACGACCTCCATCGTTGAAATAATATTCCCTGGTTACGTCAAAGCCGTGCCAATCAAGGATGCTGGAGATTGTATCTCCAATAACGGCATTTCGTCCGTGTCCGACCGTCAAAGGGCCGGTGGGGTTTGCACTGACGAATTCCACGTTTGCTGTTTTACCTTTGTTGGCTGTGGTTTTTCCGAAAGATTCTTTTTCCTTTAAGATTGATTCGATTTTTGATTGATAAAAGGATTCAAAGATAAAAAAATTGATAAATCCGGGAGCAGTTACGGAGATGCTTTTGATTTCATCCAATGGGTTTTTACTTAACTCATTAGCCAGGGTCTGGGCGATTTCCAAAGGCTTTATTTTAAGTTCATTTGTTAATAGAAGAGCAATATTGGAGGACAAATCCCCAAATTCAGGATTATTGGATGGGGTCAGTAAAAAATCTTTTTTTGGAAAATCCAGGGACGTAAGAGAGGATAAGATAGATTCTGTAATCCTATGCTTCAGATTTTTCATCCATGAACTCTTTTATGGGGGTATCCGCCCACATTTTTTCTAGATGATAATAATCCCGCACTTCACGTTTAAAGACGTGAACTACAATATCGAGATAATCCAACAGGATCCAATTCATACTTTCATATCCTTCGAGGTGTAATGGTTTATGGGGTGTTCCCTTGCGTATGTTGTCCGTGATGGCTTTCACTTGCGGCTCCGAATCACCATGGCAAATAATGAAAAAATCAGTTATTGCAGATAACCCTCGTACGTCGATAGCAATCAGACGCTTCGCTTTTTTTTCAAGCGCAAGCTCTTTGATTTGATCTAAAAGTGGATTGGTGGAAATAAAGTCCGGGGCAGTTTCGGGCATCTAATATGAATTAGAAATAAAATCAGATAAAGTAGAAAAATTTTCAAAATCTTTTCCGATGACCACGGTCACATCCACGCTTAGGGATTCATCAGGGATAATCTTGACATGAATTTCATTGTCCATTTGAATACCAAAAGATTCGGAAACCCGTTTTAGGCTTTCGGTTTTTTCATTACGTCCAATAATCGTAGTTGTTGGATAGTTATGATGATCCGCATCGTCGGCACGGACGACGTCTATTTGATTACCCCTTAAAAAATCAGCTGTCATTGCCGCAATTCCTTTTTTGCCACAACCATTTAAAACTTCCACCTTAATATTGTGGATTGGATTCTCCTTATAAACTTCTACTGCAAGTATTATTTCTTCCTCGTGCTGTGGGAACGTAACTTCAATGGGGATACCGGTGTGAGAGACATCTCTTGAAAATGAATAAATAAAACCGAGGAGAAGTACACCGACGATCCCGATGGCGGCATTAAGGGTCATGCTTTTGGATTCGGGTTTTTTTCGTCGGGTTCGTTTTTTCCGGGTCACTTATTCAATGATCCTTGGATTGAAGGGTGATTGAGATTGAGACCTTTGGTACTGTGGGAAATTCCTGAATCGAAGTTCCAGGAATGAATTCTGGGTGGGCTGATAAATAATGCCAGCGTCATAAGCAACATTGTATTGGCTCGGGCCCAAGAGTGAATTTTGCTGAAATGGAGATTGGCTTTTGAAAAGTGACACGTTCACATCCAAAATCAATTTGTCCATGACTAAGTAGGAAAGATGGTTTGTATAACCCGCCATGGAATAGGATTGCCCCCCCACGTTCATCATGGACATGGTGAAACCGTGTTGCATGTCAAAACGGGTTGGATCCAAAAATGAAATGGGAACAAGCTTATCCAATTCTCCATTCAAATTAGTGGGTAACGATTGGATCGGTGTATTTGCCCGAAACTGAGCAAGACACAGACCGGAGAGAAATAAAATGAGAAGAATTGGTTTTAATAGGCGTCGCATAGAATAAAGAATTTAATACATGTAATAAAGTTCCAAAATAGCCACTAATCATTTTTTTGATAATAAATGAAACTCACCGGTAAGCAATAAAAATAATAATTTAGTTATTCTCAATCCATACACCAGTGACCGGTGCGTTCCCATATGAGTCTGTTTTAATATATACCATGAAAGGCTCCCCTCATCAAAATCTCATTACTGTCCCATTTAAAAAATACCATGTTTTTAATTTGTCGCAAAATCTATTATTGCACCACCCAGACAGACATCACCGTCATAAAATACCACGGATTGTCCGGGTGCAATCGCAAACTGGGCTGAATCGAATTGAGCAGTCACCACGTTTTCATCATTGCAAAATAAGGTACAATCGACATCCTTGGCGCGATAACGAATTTTAGCCGTCACTTTTTCCAGGTTGGGAGGATTCCCAGATATCCAATGTAGTTGGGATGCGGTTAGTGTGTTGTGATAAAGCTCGGGGTGGTCATGACCTTGACCAACTATCAAGGCATTGGAACTCAAATCTTTATCAAGGACATACCAGGGTAAATCTTTTTCGCCATGTCCACCGCCGATCCCCAGCCCCTGGCGCTGGCCCAATGTATAAAACATGAGCCCCCGATGTTCCCCTACAGTTTTATCTTCCATTGTTTTCATGAGACCAGGTTGAGCAGGAAGGAATCGAGCCAGGAATTGCCTAAAATTCCGTTCACCTATGAAACAGATACCCGTGCTATCCTTTTTGTCAAAATTAAGGAAACCCAATTTTTTAGCTTTGGTTCTCACTTCCGGTTTCTCCAAACGTCCAATGGGAAAAACACTTTTGGATAATTGTTCCTGGTTAAGCATATAAAGGAAATAACTTTGATCTTTTCCAGTGTCTATACCACGCAAAAGTTGGAATTGTCCCTCATTTTTATGAATGTTTGCATAGTGCCCGGTGGCGATAAAAGACGCTCCCAACTCAATGGCATGATCAAGAAAGGCACGAAATTTTATTTCCCGGTTACAAAGAACATCAGGATTTGGAGTCCGTCCGGATTGATATTCATCCAAAAATTCTTGAAAAACACAGTCCCAGTACTCCGTTGTAAAATTCACAGAACGCAGAGGGATCCCTATGGTATCGCATACCTGTAGAGCATCTCGATAATCCTCTTCCGCACTACAAAATTCCGTGTCTTCCTCATCCCAGTTTTTCATGAACAAGCCTTCCACATTATAACCTTGTTCTACGAGAATGGAGGCTGCAACGGCACTATCCACGCCACCACTCATCCCAACAATAACACGTTCCATCAGCCTTTAAGAATGGTTTTAAGTTCAGTGAGAAGTTGGGCTACTTGATTTGAAGAATTGGATGACCCAAAACTGATTCGCAGTGTGGCTAAATTTAGTTTATCCACTATTCCCATGGCTTTAAGGACGCCAGATGGTTTTACCATCCCGGAACCGCAAGCGGATCCACTGGATACGGCTATGCCAATCCGATCCAACTTTGCCATTAGGATATCTGCATCAAATCCTGGGAAAGAAACACTCAAGAGCCCTGGTAGTTTATTTTCACTGTTACCATTATACACAGCTGAAGAGAAAAAGGATTTCAATCCTTGCATGAATTGGTTTTCAAGACTTTTTAACTTGGATATGAGTTCCGTTAAGTGTTTTTCGGCGATTTCCGTTGCAAGTCCCATTCCTGCTATGGAAACAATATTTTCAGTTCCAGCTCTTAGGTTGCTTTCCTGTCCTCCGCCGATAATTAGGGGAGAGATGGTTTTTTTATCCTTTGCGAAAATGATCCCAATGCCTTTTGGGCCGTAAAATTTATGGGCGGATAAACTGAGAAAATCCACACCGAGTTCTTTTACGTTTACAGGCATTTTCCCCAAGCATTGGACGGCATCCGTATGGACAAGAATATTCTTTTCGTGAGCGAGTTGAACGATCTTCCGTATAGGCTGAATTGTTCCCATTTCATTGTTGGCAAGCATCACGGTGATAAGAGCAGTATCGTTCCTTATGAGCGCCTGAATGTTTTTCATCGAAACTTGTCCGGATTGATCAACGGAAGCCAGATCAGAATCAATCTCAAGAGGCTTCAGTTGTTCCAGCACTTTTGTGACCGCGGGATGCTCAATAGTGCTTGCAATAACATGTTTTTTGTCCCAGTTTAAAATTGACCATAAAATCTGGTTGTTGGCTTCGCTGCCACCACCAGTAAAAATAATTTGATTTGATTCAGCACCAATAGCTTGAGCGACCTGATTCCGGGCTTTTTCGATAATGGCTTTGGCTCTACGTCCTTGTTTATGGACACTGGAGGGATTCCCGTATACGTCCACCTGAATGGAATTCATAAAATTCAATACGTCAGGATGGATCGGTGTTGTAGCACTGTGATCAAAATAAAGCATAAGAGTGGATTTTTTTAATGTCGAAATTACGACACACAAGAAATAAAAAATTTAAGTGTCGTTTTGGATGGAGGCGTATTTAAGTGTTTTTTTCAAGTTGGAATAAAAAGGAGGTTTTCTTTCTTCCAAGCGGTTTATGGTTGTTTCATAATCATATTCAAATCGAACAGTGTCCCATTCAATTTCTTCACCAATGGATAAAAATGCAACAGACCCGCGCTGATCCCGATCAAAGGAAAGTCCTGTGGAGCCCTGGCAGAGAATCGTCAGGTTTTCCACCACTTGATGCCTCGGTACGTGAACGTGCCCATGGACGAAAACCACTTTTTCGATTTCCGGATTGGAATCAATCACATGGTTACGCCAGTTTAGTGCTTCAGCGACAGAGGGAGGTTTATCGTCCCTTTGATACCAGGCGTGAGTGAATTCAATGAGTATGTTACCAACAATTTCTCTATGGGCAATTTTCATTTGACTTATGAATTGTTTACCCTCCAGACCCAAGGCATTTGCTGTCCATTTTTCATTTTGAACGATGGCTTGACAAATAGGATCGTAAGGGTCCATACCTTCAAGAGATGGTAGGTCATCTTCCCAAAGTTTTTCCAAAACATAGCGGTCATGGTTTCCCCGAATAAAAATACAATCAGGGATGGCCTTAAGTGTCTCAAATGTTTTTTCCGGTTCGGGACCCAGTGAAAAATTGTCACCAAGACAGATAACTTGATTCACATCATCCCGATCATCAATAATGGATAATGCTTTAACCAGCGAAACTAGATTTGAGTGAATATCCGTGATTATTGCAAAGGTTTTTGAATCCATAGTTCCTAAATATACTTTTTTCGTTTTGGACGAGCAAGATTTTATATTATTCATTGTGACAATTTTCACGTTTGGGAGCTTTTTAATATTGATGTAAAATAAGCACTGCCTTGAAAAAAAAATTGAAGGATTTGCACTTACCTTAACATACAGACATTCAACCTATTAACCTTCAAAAAATGACAGACACATTCCCCATTATTTATGGTATTGGAAACCCGCTCATTGATGTAGTGATTTCTGCAACGGACGATGATCTAAAAGCACTCAAATTAAATAAAGGTATCATGGAGCTCGTCGATTTAGATCGCCAAAAAGATATTATCCAATATTTTAAAGACAAGGAACCACGATATTTCCCTGGAGGCTCAGCGCCTAATACCATATTGGCATGTGCAGGATTGGGAACGCCATCCCTAATTGCAGGGAAAATCGGAAAAGACGAATTTGGGGATATTTATATAGATCAAGTGAAAAAATATGGTGCGGTTTCCGGTCTGGTCCAAGGTGTGGGACCAACAGGCTCCAGCATCGTTTTGGTTACGCCCGATGGAGAACGGACTATGAATACGCATCTTGGAATGTGTCGAGAATTTTCAGCAGATGATATCGATACGGGCAAATTATCTCAATCAACGTTCTTTTATTTTACCGGTTATATGTGGGATACGGAATCCCAAAAATCAGCGATTCAAAAAGCGATTACCATTGCACATGAAAATAATGTCCCAATTGCATTTGACGTTGCGGATCCTTTTGCGGTAAATCGGAACAGGGATGAATTCCTGCAAATGATCAACCGGGATATAGATATTGTGTTTGCAAACCAGGCTGAACTTGCCATTCTATTTGATACGGAAGATATTGATGCATCCATAAAACAGTTAATGAACATTGTAAACAGTGGAGGAATCAAATTGGGGAAAAAAGGGTCGTTGGTGTTTGATAATGGGAAGAAACATTTTATACCACCCAAACCCATATTGGCAACCGATTCCACTGGTGCAGGCGATATGTATGCTGCTGGATTTTTAGCGTCTTTGTCTAAAGGAAATGATTATCGTAGTGCGGGAGAATTAGGCGTATTCCTAGCAGAAGAGATTATTCAAAAATCAGGTGCACAGTTTAACGTAGAAATTATGAAACGCTTAAGAGAAACTATCGCTTGATGCTTATGTTTTAACCTACCATTGATATGATACATTCTCTTGGACGCGTAATTCCATTTCAAGTAAATTCAAAAACTTTGAATTTATATTTCTATAGAGGAAGATATGCTCAATAAAAAAATACTGTTCTTTTCCAGTATACTGACACTCGTTTTGGTTTTTATTGCCTGTTCGAGCCAGGAGTACACTACTGCAAAACTCGCGATTCAACAATCCGATTTTAAAAAAGCGGAAGAATGGCTTCCAAAAGCTATGGCTGTCGAGCCGGACAATCCTGAGATTCCGATTGTCATGGCGGTGGAGGTCAATGCACGGAAAAGTGAATGGAAAAAAATGCATGAAATGTTTGAAAAAGCCATGGCAATCAACCCTGAAAAAGAAATCGAGGTTCAGGCAAAGTTTAGAACTGTTAAAGAGGCCGTGTCAAACTATCGATCATATTACTGGGCAAAAGAATTCAATTTAGGTGTTGAACAATTAAAAAAGATCCAAGATGACCCTGATAATAAACTGGAATATTTAGATCTGGCCATAACTCATTTTGAAAATGCCGCCTTGATAGATACAATGGATGCCAATACTTTTATTACTCTGGCCAAAAGTTATCTAGACAAAGGAGACAAGGACGCTGCTAAGAATGCCGCGCTTACAGCCGTTGAAAGGAATCCGGAGAATTTTGACGCCAATTACAAGGCTGGACAGATTTTAGGAAGCGCCGGAACATCCTCAAAAGATATTCTTCCTTACTATGAAAAAGCAACCAAGATTGAACCCTCAAATAGTATGGCGCTAAAGGATCTGGCTGGGATGTATTATGATCTTGATCAGAAAGAGAAATCTATTGAAGTATTTGAAAATGCCATTGCCAACGAAGAAGATAAAATTGTCAAAGCAAACCTTTATTTCAACCTTGGAGTGATTTACAATCAAATACAAAATTATGAAGAAGCAGAAAAAGCATTTGATGAGGCTTTTTTCTTAAATGAGGATGATTATGAGGCTGCAATGGGTATGGTTGTTTCTTATGAAGGGCTTGGTGATAAATATTTGAATGGAGAATGTCAAGTCAATGGTGTTAATAATGGTATGAGTTTTACAGATTGTCATGCAGACGATCAAGTCGGTCCAGGTACTGAAGACATAGATGAAGGCAACACCATTTGGTTTGAAAAGGATTTGAATGAAGCGTACCGCTGGTATAGAAAAGCTGAGAAAAAAATTAAATCCGTAATGGTCAATGATATGGACAACAGGGATAAATATAAAAAGACTCTGGAAATAATCAGGTATAAAAAAGATATGGCGGAAGGCTTTTGAACTTTTTTTATTCGAAAGGATGCAAAACCCTTATAGATAGGAATTATTTTATTCTCGTATTATCCTAGTTTTTTTCGTTTATTCAAATATTTAGTAAGTCCCAAGTCCAGATTCTGGTCCGTGAAAATTGGGATGTAATCTATAAGATGCTGACGGCACTCTTTTTGATAGAACTCCTGTAATTCCGATATGAGATTCGTATAACTGTCCCGGATATGCCAAGGTTCGGTGATGAGTTCCTCGCCGGTTTCCATGTCTTTGAATTTTGTCCGGGTATTGAAATCAAATTCAAGTTCTTTCCGATCCAAAATATGAAAAACAATCACTTCTTGTTTTTTATGGCGAAAGTGTTTTAATCCATTCATGATTTGATCCGGATCGTCAAAAAGATCTGATACCAAAACCACAAGCCCGCGTTTATTGATCCTTTCCGCCATTTCATGAAGTACAGGTTCTATTCGAGTGTCTTCCCCTGTTTCATCATCGTTTAGGTGAGTTAGAATGGTGTTTAAATGACTTGGTGTGGATTTTGGGGGAATAAAAGTTTGAATATTTTCATCGAAGCAGACCAATCCTGCAGCATCCTGTTGATTGATCATCAAATACGATAATGCGGCAATCAAGAAATTTGCGTATTGGAGTTTGGATACAATTTTGCTTTTATATAGCATGGAACGACTGACATCCAAGATCAAGTGTGACCGGAGATTTGTTTCTTCTTCGTATCGTTTAACGAAAAAACGATCCGTTTTCCCATATAGCTTCCAGTCGATATGGCGAATTTCGTCTCCAGGACCATATGCCCGATGTTCTGCGAATTCAACGCTAAAACCGTGATATGGACTTCGGTGTTGCCCGATGATATATCCCTCCACCACAAGCCGGGCACGGAGCGTCATGGAATTGAGCATCGCAACCGTTTCTGGTTGAAGGTATTTCCGTTTATCGGAGAGAGGAGGCATTATTATTCTGGAAGATGTTCCAGCAATTGAATAAGAATATCATCCACCTTCAATCCATCCGCTTCTGCATTGAAGTTTGGAAGAACTCGGTGCCTCAGAACCGGCAATGCCACAGATTGGATATCATTGATGTCCGGAGTCGGTCGACCTTCCAGAATAGCCTTGGCCTTGGCTCCTAAAACCAAGTATTGGGAAGCTCTTGGACCGGCACCCCAATCAACCCACTGTTTAATAAAATCCGGGGCGGATTCATTTATTGGTCGGGTTGCCCCCACAAGCTTAACTGAATATTCAACAACGTTATTTGTTACGGGAACCCTTCGAAGCAGATCCTGAAATGTGGTGATTTCTTTTTTAGAAATAACGGGTTTCAACATTTCTGGTGATGCCGTAGTTGTTTCTCGAACGATGGTTATTTCATCCTGCATTGATGGATAATCAATTTTTAAATTGAACATAAATCGGTCCAGTTGTGCTTCTGGTAGTGGATAGGTTCCTTCTTGCTCAATGGGATTTTGAGTGGCAAGGACAAAAAATGGTTCATCCAGACTATAGGATTGCCCGCCTGCAGTAACCTTATGCTCCTGCATCGCTTCCAAAAGCGCTGCTTGTGTTTTGGGCGGTGTGCGATTGATTTCGTCAGCCAAGACAATATTGGCAAAGATGGGCCCTTTATAGAACCGGAAGGACCGCTGGTCCGTATTGGGGTCAATGTCTATCAGTTCCGTTCCAGTAATATCACTGGGCATGAGGTCCGGAGTGAACTGAATTCGTTTGAAGGAAAGGTCCAGAACTTCCGAAAGAGATTTAATTAAAAGGGTTTTTGCCAGTCCTGGAACACCGACAAGCAGAGTATGCCCCTTGGACAGAAGTGCAATGAGCATGTGGTCCAAAATCTTTTTTTGTCCGATGACCACTTTTCCGATTTCGTGGAAAAAGGTTTTCTGTGCATTAGCCAAGTTTTCAAGGATTTTGATGTCTTGTTTAGAATCAGTCATAAATATTTATATTTTGTTTATTCATTTTATAAAAGGGGCAAAACTTACTCCAAAGGACTTGCCCTTAAAAAGGATGAATCAGTGAGATTTCATCAAGCCATTAAAGATACTGGGGATGCTTATTATAATTGGGAAACTCTGGATTTGTTTATTTTGAACAGCATTGATTTAATACGGCTTCCCAAAATAATTCCCATTTGAGATTTATGGAATGATTCGGAAATTCTTGGTATGACAAGCACAGTGAATACAGATATTTTTCCCCTCATCGGTCATTCCATTTCTGAGTTGGAAAATTTAGCAGAGTCTTTCGGCGAAGAACCCTTCCGCGGAAGGCAAATATTTGATTGGCTGTACCGTCGGCAAGTGGACCATACCTCCGACATGATGGATCTGCCGGAATCATTTCGGAAAAAATTGAGAAGATTTACCATCCATCCGCTCAAGACAATAAATCAAGATACATCCTCATCACGTCAAACTAAAAAATTCCTATTTCAGCTTTCCGATGGGGAATTCGTGGAATCTGTTTTGATGTATGAAGCTGATCGCATTACCGTTTGTTTGTCCACGCAAGTGGGTTGTGCCGTGGATTGTGATTTTTGCGCTACGGCGAAAATGGGGTTCATTAAAAACCTGACCGTAGGTGAAATTGTGGATCAATATATTCACCTTCAAAAAATGAGTGATAAAAAAATTACCAATGTGGTGTTTATGGGGATGGGAGAACCTTTTTTGAATTACAGAAATGCAATAGCCGCAGCAGACCTTCTCCATCACCCCAAGGGAATCAATTTGGGTGCGTGGCGCATTACAATTTCCACAACCGGAATCATTCCAAAAATTTATCAATTCACCGATGAAAAACAGCCCTACAAACTGGCGATCAGTTTAAATGGATCTACCCACAACCAAAGGCTGAAAACCATGCCAATTACTCAAAAACATACTTTAAATGATTTATTGGATTCGGCAAAAAATTATACGATGCAGTCAAAAAAACCAGTAACGTTTGAGTATGTTCTGATGGATGGGATCAATGATGACCCCTTGGATTCTTCAAGATTGAAAAACCTTATTTCATCCATTCAGTGTAAATTGAATGTGATTCCCTACAATGAGATCGGTGGGAAATACAAAAGATCGAAAGATAATAAAATTGAAACCTTTTTAAGATCATTAAAAGATGCTCCTTTCCCGGTTACGGTTCGGTGGAGCAAGGGAACGAATATAGATGCAGGTTGTGGGCAACTGGCAACAGGCACAAAAACAACAAATGAAAAATTTGGTTAAAGAAGCATCCGAATTTATTTTCGGAAAAACCGGATTTTCCGGTAAGACGGCAATAATACTTGGTTCTGGGTTGGGTGCGTTCACCGATCCAATTATTGACAAACAAACAATACCCTATGCATCCATTCCCGATTATCCTCAACCCACAGTGGCTGGGCATGCAGGTGAATTGGTCACTGGAATAATTCATGGAAAATCAATTCTGGTCGCCAAGGGGCGGTTTCATTGTTACGAAGGTCATTCCATTGAAACGGTGAATTTACCGATTCGCGTTTTTCATGCATTGGGCGTTCAAAATTTGATTATTACCAATTCGGCCGGTAGCATGAATAAAGAAAACGTACCTGGGACACTTATGGTGATTGAGGGACATATTGATTTTACGTTCCGGGACAGTGCGGCGGATCCGAAATTGATTCGGAGTGATAAATTTCATTCTCGCGATCTGATTTCAATAGCGAGAAAAACAGCAAACGAACAAAAAATAAATCTATCATTCGGCAATTATTGTTGGGCTCTGGGTCCTGCCTACGAAACGCCAGCCGAAATTCAATATTTCCAATCCATGAATGGTGATGCCGTCGGCATGAGTACGGTCCCAGAAATTCGGGAAGCCGGCAAACTCGGCATACGTATTTTAACCATTTCAACGCTCACCAATTTTGCTGCTGGGATTACTAAAAATCCATTAACCCATGATGAAGTGATGGAATATGCCGATAAGGCAAGGAATGACTTTATCGGGTTAATTTCAGGCATCATTGGAAAAATATGAGCCAAATCTTGAACATCCGTCCGGAAATCAAAGCAATTGAACAAAAGATCATCGATTGGCGGAGAGATTTTCACCAATATCCTGAATTGGGATTTGAAGAACACAGAACAGCCGGCGTAGTCGCAGAAATTTTAAGTGAATTTGGCCTTAACCCTAAAACCGGTGTTGGAAAAACCGGCGTTACCGCCGATCTCATTTTTGGCGAAGGCCCCACGATTGCCTTTCGTGCGGATATGGACGCTCTTCCGATCCAGGAAACAAGCGGTTTGGCCTTCACCTCCAAAAATAACGGCGTGATGCATGCCTGTGGTCATGATGGGCATATGGCGATGTTGCTCGCCACCGTACGCGCATTGACGCGAATGGACGCAAACTTAAATGGAAAGGTACGATTCATTTTTCAACCCGCGGAGGAAGGGGGCGGTGGCGCTCGGTATATGATTGAAGACGGGTGCTTGGAAGGAGTAGATGAAATTTATGGAATCCATGTCTGGAACTATCAGCCATTAGGAGAAGTGGGTGTCAAGGAAGGGCCGATTATGGCCGCAGCAGACATGTTTGATATCAGGATCAAGGGTATAGGCGGACATGGAGCCGCACCCCAAGGAACTGTGGATGCGATTGTTGTGGCTGCACATTTAGTTCAGGCATTGCAGACTATTGTGAGTCGGAACACAAATCCCTTGGAGAGTACCGTCGTTACAATTGGTAAAATCAACGGTGGGCATAATTTTAATATTATTGCAGATGAGGTCATCCTTTCGGGGACTGCCCGTGCCTATACGGAAAAAAACCGAAGCTTAATTAAAACCAGGATGGCAGATATTATTGAAGGAATTGCGAAAACTTATAATGCGGAAATTGAATTTGATTACGAAGATGGATATCCTCCAACGATTAATCATTCTGAATCTGCCACAAAGGTATTGAAAGCTGCTGAAAAGGTTGTAGGGCAAGGCACAGGTCCACCATTTTTATCCATGGGCGGAGAGGACTTTTCCTATTATTTGCAAAAGGTACCGGGATGCTATTTCTTTATTGGATCATCACCGGATGAAAAGAAATTATTTGAAACCCCTCACCATTGTTCCCATTTTAACATGGATGAACGGGCACTGCTGGTTGGCCCATCCATTTATCTTAATCTTGTAGATGATATTCTAGGAAATTAATATCCCACAGCGGACGTTTCGCCACGACTGTCTCCGCCACCGTAAAATCCATCTTCCGTAATAAGGATACCATTCGCCTCGCCAATGTGGCCCCATTTATAAGGCATGACGACATGACCCATGGCTTTCAGGTTTCGTTTCACGTCCCGAGACACACCTCGAGGCTCGGTCATAATTATGTCCGGAAGCCATTGGGAATGAACGCGGGGCGCGCTTACGGCTTCCTTTATGTCCATTTCATGTAATACCACGTTCAATATCGTTTGGAGCGAGGTCGTAATGATGGTGGACCCACCGGGCGACCCAATGATCATAAACGGTTTATTCTCTTTTAGTACGATGGTTGGCGTCATGGACGACAAGGGGCGTTTCCCGGGTTGAATGGCGTTGGCTTCCTTGCCGACTAATCCATAAACGTTCGGTACGCCCGGTTTGGATGAAAAATCATCCATTTCATTATTGAGGAAAAATCCAGCCCCATCTACAAGAATCCCACATCCGTAGCTTGTGTTGAGCGTGGTTGTGACGCTTACGGCATTTCCATCCTTGTCGACCACGGAATAATGAGTGGTTTCCCTACTTTCGTAGGGCCATGGATTACCTGCTTGAATATCGGAGCTAAGAGATGCTCTATTTGGCATGATGGTTTGGACCGTTTCCTTGGCGTAAGCTGTATCTGTCAAAAATTGAACCGGCACGTCCCAATAATCCGGATCCCCCATGTGTTCGGCCCGGTCCGCATACGCACGCCGTTCCACCTCAGTCAAATAATGAATATATTGGGATGAGTTCCAGCCCATTGTATCCAAAGCGAAAAGGGACAACTGATTAAACATATTGATGAGGAGTGTACCTCCGGAACTGGGTGGTCCCATGGATACAATATCATACTCCCGATACTTACCAGTAACCGGGATTCGATAAATGGAAGAATAATTCTGCAAATCCTCATATGTAATCAATCCATTTCCCCGTTTCATTTCTTCTACGATCATATCGGAAATGGGTCCAGCATAAAATCCGTCTCGCCCGTATTTTCCGATCCGTTTCAATGTCCTCGCCAAATCTTTTTGGATAAAGCGATCTCCCTTTTCCCAACGCTGTCCGTCATTACGATTGAATATGTACGCCGCCGCATCATTATGATCGAAAAATGTTTTGAAGGCATTGAATCGTTCTGCCTCATAATGGGATAATTCGTACCCTTTATCAGCCAATCGAATTGCCGGCAATAGCGCTTGTAGCAAGGTAATTTTCCCCGATCCATGATCATCCAAGGCACGAGTCAATCCATCCACGGTTCCAGGTACGCCACTGGCTGATCGTGAATAAAGCGACATTCCAGGGATCACCTTTCCACTATCGTCAATGAACAAATCCCGATGGGCTATAACAGGGGCTTTCTCACGAAAATCCAGCGTAAAGGATTCTCCATCGGATGTGGTATACACCATAAACCCGCCTCCGCCAATGTTGCCATTGCTGGAGGATGTGACGGCCAGAGCAAAACCAACGGCCACCGCCGCATCCACAGCATTTCCACCTTTTTTTAGTATTTTGATACCTGCTTCTGATGCTTGTTTACTCGTTGAGACTACCATACCGTTCTTTCCGAAGACGGGGCCACTGGAGGCGGAATACCCCAGATCAATAAAAAAAATGAGATAGACGATTATGGGAAAAAATGACAAGATTAATTTCATTATTATATTATTGTTTGACAAATTTGTAAATATGTGAGATTAATAGAAGATTAATCCCTGCCCAAAAGAAAAGAAAGGATTAAATAGCGCTTCCTTGACGTTACAGCTAATATCCCAAATCAATTCCTTTTATTTGAGGGCGGTTTAAGTCTCCAGAGATATCCAGTAC
>CAYNPR010000011.1:0-16882 GCA_964399115.1 uncultured bacterium
GATAAGGAAGTTAAAAATTCCGTTCAGCTTGCTGGTGGTGATGATGGCACCATTAGGTTTTATAACACTTTTCTTGCCGATGGCAGGAACTTTATTCCTGATGACGTTCACTATTCTAGAAATGTCTGTATCCTTGGCATGGATGTTGTGGACCGATTATTTCCTTTCGAAGATCCTCTGGATAAAAAAATTAAGGTTAATGGTCTTGATTATTTTGTAATTGGAATCACTGAAAGGCAGGGAGAAGCGTTTGGAGAAAGCAAAGATAACTTTATCCTCATTCCTATTTCCACTTATCTGGATAAATTTTCTAATCAGTGGAGCAGCTTGAGAATCCATGTTGAATCGCCTTCGGAGGAAGTCTATGATAAAACAATGGATGAAGTTATTGGTCTATTAAGGTCTATCCGAAAAGTCCCTCCAGAAAAAGATAACGATTTTGAAATAGTGACGAACACGGAAATGATAGAGCAATTCTCCGGGTTTACGAGCGGGATCAAACTTTTTGCATTATGTGTAAGCGTGATTGCTCTTGTTGTGGCGGGTATCGGGATAATGAATATTATGCTGGTCTCGGTCACCGAGCGCATTAAAGAAATCGGTATTCGTAAAGCAATAGGTGCAACAAAAAAAGATATACTGACTCAGTTTCTTATGGAGGCTATTTTCTTAAGTGAATTCGGCGGTGTTGCTGGAATAATTTTAGGTGTCTCCGGCGGGAACATAGTATCTGTCATATTCAATATTCCAGCTGTAATTCCATTGGATTGGGCGTTCATCGGTCTGGCGGTTTGTTCCATAATTGGGATTGGATTTGGTATCTATCCAGCCTGGAAGGCGGCGAACTTGGATCCGATCGAGTCTTTACGATTCGAATAAAATACATAGGCAAAATCGATGTTTTAGTTCATTCTGTTCTTTGTAACTCCGTCAAGGTAAATTTCATAGCAAAAATCATGCCTGTTTTTTATTTTCGGTCATATATTTATATTATACATGATGTATTATCAACTGTTCAAATCAGGGCGGTCGAAGTCATGTTACCGGAAAAAACAATAATAATTTTGGTCTCATGATAGTTGGCGTAATTCCTGCAAGATTGGATTCTACCCGGTTTCCAGACAAGATTCTGGCTCCACTGGCCGGTAAGCCCTTGGTGGCTCATGTAGCAGAACGAGCCATGATGTCGGAAAGGCTGGATAAGGTTATTATAGCTATTGATTCTGAAAAGACTCGAGATGCCTTGGCGGGATTTGAATTTGAAATGGTTATGACATCTCCAAATCATGTTACCGGAACCGATCGTGTTGCGGAAGTGACCCATGGAATTGATGAAGCAAAAATCATTATCAACATACAAGGAGACGAACCATTGGTGGACCCCAAGGTCATTGATGAATTGGTGGCGAGTTTTTCAGATCGGAAAGTCACCATGGCGACGGTTGTAAGCCAAAGATTAAAAGTGAACGATCTTTTGAATCCAAATATAGTTAAAGCGATTTTGGATGAGCAATTAAATGCAGTTGATTTCAAGCGAAATGTATTTGATTTAGAGATTGGTGGTTTATATCGCCATATTGGGACATATGGGTTTCGGAGGGAATCTCTGTTTGAATTCACCATGCTAGAACCGTCAGAACGGGAACTAGACAGATCACTTGAACAAATGCGTGCTTTGGATAACGGAATTCCCATTCGGGCGCTGGTTACTAAGTGTGAACATTGGGCTGTTGACACACCGAAAGATTTGGAAATAGTCGCCGACATGATTGGGAAAATGGATAATAACTTTGTTGAACGGGAAACCTAAATGAGCGCCAGAAAACAAACAAAATATATTTTTGTGGTGGGTGGAGTCATGTCCGGACTTGGGAAAGGTATCGCCGCTTCTTCTATTGGTTATCTCCTAAAAAGTGCGGATGTTAAGGTCTCAATTTTAAAATTGGATCCTTACTTGAACGTAGATCCTGGAACAATGAACCCATACCAGCATGGGGAAGTGTTTGTACTGGATGATGGTTCTGAAACAGACCTTGACTTGGGGCATTATGAACGGTTCATAGATGTGAATATGACCAAGGATAACAATGCCACCGCAGGCCAGATTTATAGCATGGTATTGGAACGGGAAAGAAAAGGTGAATATTTAGGCCAAACGGTCCAAGTTATTCCCCATGTTACTGATGAAATTATCCGAAGGATTAAAGCCGTGAACGAGCCTAGGAATTATGACGTTGTCATTTGCGAAGTAGGTGGAACAGTGGGAGACATTGAAAGCCTTCCGTTCATGGAGGCCATACGTCAACTGTCATTGGAAGGGGGATATCATAATCATTTGATTGTTCACGTTACATTACTACCGTATGTGAAAGCCAGTGGCGAATTAAAAACCAAACCTACACAGCATTCAGTCATGAAGCTCAGGGAAATTGGTTTGACGCCGGATATTATTTTTTGTCGATCAGAATATGATATTGAACAATCTGTGAGAGACAAGATTGCGCTTTTCTGTAATGTTCGGCCAGATCATGTTATTGTTGGGAAAGACGTACCCAGTATTTATGAAGTCCCTCTGTCTATGGATGAGCAGAATGCGGGACATTTGATCAACGAGCGTTTAACAATCCAAAAGGAACCGGAGCTTAAAAAATTAAAAAAATTCATTCATAGTTTTAATAATCCAAACGACGAAGTCACCATAGCAATGTGTGGAAAGTACACGGAATTGATAGATTCATATAAAAGCGTCTTGGAAGCATTTGTCCATGCGGGAGTGGAAAACAATGCCCGAGTGAATGTGAAATGGATACAGACCGAAAGAATCAAGGATGATAAAACAGCAGCAAAAGAATTCAGTGGCGTGGACGGTATTTTATTGCTTCCGGGATTTGGCTCAAGAGGTGGCGAAGGGAAAATTCTTTCATCCAAGTATGCTCGAGAAAATAATGTTCCATTTTTAGGTATTTGTTTGGGACTTCAGTGTGCAGTGATCGATTTTGCCCGTTATGTGTGTGGACTGGCAGGAGCTAATTCCACCGAGTTTGACAAAAATACAAAATATCCCGTCATTGATCTTATGGAGACTCAACGTGCCATTAAAATTAAGGGCGGAACCATGAGACTTGGCGCCTATGATTGTGATATTGAACCTGGGACAAAGACTTACGCGGCATACCGTAAAAAGAAGATCTCAGAACGGCATCGCCATCGTTATGAAGTGAACAATCGCTATAAACGTCGCCTGGAGAAAAATGGTATGATATTTACCGGAAATAACAATGATCTGGACGTGGTGGAAACAATTGAGCTTCCAGAACATCCATGGTTTGTAGCAAGCCAATTTCATCCTGAATTGAAAAGCCGGGTAAATAAAGCCCATCCTCTCTTCAGAGAATTTATCAAGGCCACTGTTAAATACAATGACGATAAGGACTAAAACATGAAAACAGTATCAATAGACTCTGTTCACTTTGGCGAACATAAGTTTGGTTTGATTGCCGGTCCTTGTGTGATCGAAAGTCGCGATCATGCGTTTAAAATGTCTTCTTCAATCAAAGATATTTCCGAGAAGGTGGACATACCATTTATTTATAAAAGTTCCTTTGACAAGGCAAACCGGACGTCTATTTCATCTTTTCGCGGGCTTGGGATTGAGGAAGGCCTATCTATTTTGTCCGATATTAAAGCTGAAACGGGTTTACCAATCCTTACGGATATCCATGAACCATCCCAGGCAAAACCAGTGGCTGAAGTTGTGGATGTACTTCAAATTCCCGCATTTCTTTGTAGGCAAACGGATCTTCTCGTTGCTGCCGCCAAAACGGGGAAGCCGGTCAATGTTAAGAAAGGTCAGTATTTGGCACCTTGGGACATGAAATTTGTAGTGGAAAAACTGAATGAGTCAGGATGTAGCGACATATTGTTGACGGACCGAGGGACTCAATTTGGATACAATAATTTGGTTGCCGACATGCGTTCAATTCCGATTATGCAAGAATTTGGACATCCTGTTATCTTTGATGCGACTCACAGCGCTCAACTTCCGGGTGGAGCTGGTTCATCCACAGCAGGCACTAGGGAACTAATACCGACTTTGGCAAAATCTGCCGTAGCCGCAGGATGCAACGGATTATTCATGGAAGTCCACGATGATGTGGAAAACGCCAAGTCTGATTCGGCAACGCAATGGCCACTGAACAAGTTGAAATATTTGCTCAATGAAATAAAAACAATACAAGACAGCTTGTCGTGACCAAAAATTTACATAAAATCAAAATGATCATTTCGGATGTGGATGGCGTATGGACAGATGGAACTTTTTATACGGGGACGGATGGTATTGAGTTGAAAAGATTTTCCGTTCTGGATGGTGCAGGTGTTGTCTTCGCTCGTGCGGCTAAATTAAAGATAGCTCTCATTTCCGGTCGCTATTCTCCCGCAACGGAACAACGCGCAAAAGAATTGGAAATTAAAGATCTGTACAACGGTTCATTGAACAAACTCCGTGCATACGAAGAATTGAAACAAAAATACAACCTCGATGATTCTGAAATTGCCTATATAGGGGATGACCTTATAGACATTCCCGTCATGGAAAAAGTTTCCGTACCCATTGCCGTTAACAATGCAGTCGACGAGGTAAAAAAATTAGCCGTTTTCTGTACAAAATCTTCTGGTGGATCCGGTGCGTTTCGTGAAGCCGTTACATGGATAATAGATCAACAAGGTCGAACCGAATCCATCATGAAAATCATGAATGAACACATTAAAAACAATTGATTAGAATGCGTTGGCTGATTTTTATTATGGCTATGGTTCTAACGGATTGCAGCAGTGAGACCTCGGAAGAAATGGAATCTCGACAAGGGCGCCCAGACCAGGAAAGTTTCGGTGTAACGATCATTCTTAGTAATGAGGGAATCATGAGAGCGAAGGTGAAATCAGGTCATTTGGAAAAATATAATGAAAAAGAATTTGTGCTGCTGGACAGTAACGTTACAGTTGATTTTTTTGATGAAAATGAAAGACATACATCGAATTTGACATCTTTACGAGCGGAAGTAGATCAAACCTCAAATAATATGAAAGCCATTGGTAGCGTCGTAGCCGTCTCTGATAGCGGCATTACACTTTATACGGATACGCTGATCTGGAATTCAAAAGATGAAAAAATGTTCACCAATGATTCGATCAAAATCACAACAACAGAATCGGATACGCTTTTTGGAATTGGATTTGAATCCGATTCCGACTTGAAAAATTGGAAGGTTTTGAAACCATCGGGCGTTACAAACAGAGGAATGAAATGAGAGTACGCCATAATACACTACGCGCAGAGAACCTACACAAGCAATATGGTAAACGTATGGTTGTTCGTAATGTGGACGTTTCCGTTAGCCGGGGTGAAATTGTGGGTTTGCTGGGACCGAATGGTGCAGGGAAAACAACTTCATTTTATATGATTACAGGGATGATCAAACCAACACAGGGTCAGGTATTTTTGGATGAAACAGACATTACTCAGGATGCTATGTACAAGCGTTCCAGAAAAGGAATCGGCTATTTGGCCCAGGAGCCCTCAATTTTTGGGAAGCTCTCTGTTGAAAATAACCTGAAATTGGTTCTGGAGATGAGAGGAGATTTATCCAAAAAAGAACAACAAAAAAAAATGCGTTCTTTGCTCGATGATTTATCTGTTTCCCAATTAAGAAAAAATAAAGGCAATACTTTATCAGGAGGAGAACGGCGCCGTGTTGAAATTGCACGGTCGCTCTGCATGGATCCTGATTTTATCCTTTTGGATGAACCCTTTGCCGGCATAGACCCAATCGCAGTGGAGGAGATCCAGGGCATTGTTCGTTCTTTGAAGGAAAAAGAAATCGGTGTATTGATAACGGACCACAATGTTCGGGAAACTTTATCCATCACGGATAGGTCTTATTTATTGTTTGACGGCGAAATATTAAAATCGGGTACGTCGGAATTTCTTGCCGATGACGAGGAAGCCAGAAGACTTTATCTTGGAGAAAAATTTAGGCTTAATTGATGGCAACATCGCTAAAACAAATCCAGATCCAGAAACAGAAACTGGCGCCCCGCCAAGTCCTTCAGGCACGTTTATTGCAGTTGAATACCGTAAACCTTGAACAAGCGATTTTGGAGGAATTGGAACAAAATCCGTTATTGGAGCAAATTGAATTGGATGATCAACCGGAAGTTGAAAAGAACGAAACACCCGTCGATGACATGGATGTGTCACTTGAAGATATGTATAGCGATGAATCCACTTATTATTTTCAGGAAGAAAAAAGGGAAATGCCGCTTCCCGACAAGCATAACTTAATTGAAGATATCATTGAACAGCTTATGGATACGGATTTAAGCGACGATCAGAGAGGCATTGCGGAAGAAATACTTTGGAACACAAACGAAAGAGGATATCTTGATACCGATTTGGTTCTTATTGCAGACCGCCATGAAATGTCTGAAGATGAGTTAGAGACCATTCTTAAAAAAATCCAACGGCTAGAACCTAAGGGTATTGCCTCAAGAGACCTTCAGGAATGTCTGATGATTCAATTAGAAGGAGAGAAAGACTCTCTCGCTTACCGAACTGTGACAGATAGTTTTGATGATTTTATGCATAAACGATATGATAAAATTCTGGTAAGATTGAGTTGTACCAAAAAAGAATTGCATGATGCTATCGATCACATAACTCATTTAAATCCTCATCCGGGGGAAGGATATGCAGATAAATTTCAAACCGTTATTCCAGATGTAATCGTCAAGAAAGACGGTGGTGATTGGGTGATTTCAACCAATGACGGCGGGCTACCGGAATTGCGAATCAGTCAGTCTTACGAACAGCAATTTCAGAATGGGGAATTCGCTGGTGCTGCAAAAAAATTCATTAAGAATAAATTGGATTCCGCAAACTGGTTTATTGAAGCAATTCACCAGCGGCGAATTACAATGGTCAACGTGATGCGTACCATTATTGGGTTTCAGCCTGAGTGGTTCAGCGGGAATATGGACTTTCTTCGACCCTTAAAACTCCAGGATGTTGCTGACCAAATTAAGATGGATATTTCCACAATTAGTCGTTCCACGCGCGGAAAATTTGTGGATACGCCTTACGGTATTTTTGAATTGAAACATTTTTTTACTGACGCCATCCAGTTAGATGATGGACGAAATTTAGGAACATTCGTCATCAAACGGGCGTTGGAAAAAATCATCAAAATGGAAGATAAGCAAAAACCATTGAGTGATGACGTGTTGGCGGATAAGCTCAAACAAAAAGGATTTACCCTTGCCAGGAGAACGGTAGCAAAGTACCGCGATCAATTAGGCTATCCTGTGGCTAGGTTAAGAAAAGAGATTTAGTTATTAACAAAACAAAGGAGTTAACATGGCGAATCGACGTGTAATGGTTGGGGATCAAGAAATACAGATCCCTGACTTTAATTTTAGATTGCTTCCATTTTTGGGAGCAGCATTGGCACTCTGGTTATTCACTGGTGTGTACATGGTGGGTCCGGATGAAGTTGGGGTTGTGCGAACCTTCGGGGAATACACACGGGTGGCACAATCGGGGTTGAATTATCATTTACCCTATCCAATCGAACAGGTTAATACACCCGCTGTTACAGAAGTGAAACGGGTCGAAATTGGTTTTCGCACCCTTCGGGATGGACAATACCGCACCGTGGAAAAAGAAAGTCTCATGCTTACAGGTGATGAAAACATAGTGGATGCAGAAATGATCGTCCAGTACAAGATCAAAGATCCGGTGAAATACCTATTCAGAATTGTGCAACCGGAATTGACTGTTCGGGAAGCAGCAGAAGCGAGTCTTCGCACCGTGGTGGGCCGGAACAAGATTGATGAAACATTGACGACTGGAAAATTCCAGATTCAGGAAGGAACTAAAATACAATTGCAGTTGATTCTGGATAAATATGATTCGGGAATCCATGTGGTGGCAGTGCAGTTGCAAGATGTGTCGCCACCGAAAGAAGTGATCGGTGCCTTTAAAGACGTGGCCTCGGCAAAAGAAGATAAGAATCGGATGGTAAACCAGGCAGAAGGCTACCGGAATGATGTAATGCCTAAAGCCCGTGGTGCAGCAGAAGCCATGATCCGTGATGCAGAAGGTTTTAAACAAGCTCGAATTAAACGATCAGAAGGTGATGCTGCAAAATTCACAACCATATTAAAAGAATACAGAAAAGCGAAAAGTATCACTCAAAAACGATTGTATTTAGAAACCATGGAACAGGTTTTACCCAATATTGAAAAGATAATTATTCCGGACAAGAATAGTGGAAATATGTTAAACCTGTTGAATTTGAATCCTGGAAAAGGAGAGCAAAAATAATGAAACGAATATCTATAGTATTTTTTGGACTCGCTGTATTTATTGTATTCTCAACCATGATTGTGGTAGATGAGACAGAACAAATTGTTATTCTTCAATTCGGGAAACCGGTTCGCACGATTAAGGATCCTGGTTTAAATTTCAAACTTCCTGCACCTATTCAGATCTCAAGTTCTTTTGAGAAACGATTATTGGAATATGATGTACCACCGGAAGAAATATTGAGTCGGGATAAAAAATCACTCATTATTGATAATTATGTTCGCTGGCGGATCATAGATCCGTTGTTATTCCTGCAAACTGTGAGGGCCGTCCCAACTGCCAAAACACGATTGGATGATATTGTTTATTCTGAACTTCGGCAGGAATTGGGAACCCATGATATGGTTGAGATAATCACAGAAACCCGTGAGCTCATTATGGATAAGGTCACCATAGCCAGTAATGAAGAAACGAGTAAATATGGAATTGAAGTGATTGACGTGCGGATTCGTCGCGTGGATCTCCCCAGGGAAAATGAAGCATCGATCTATGCTCGCATGGAAGCGGAACGGAAACGCCAAGCAAACAAATTTCGGTCCGAGGGAGAAGAAGAAGCCCAGAAGATCCGGGCCGCTACGGATAGAGACAAAACAGTCATAATGGCAGAAGCCTATAAAAAATCCCAGATAATCCGTGGTGAAGGTGAAGCAGAAGCTTTGGATATTTATGCATCATCTTTTTCCAAAGATACGGAGTTTTATGAGTTCTTACGAACACTGGAAACCTATGAGAGAGTGATTGATAAAAAAACCACTTTGGTATTACCCGGGGATTCAAAATTGTTTAAGATGTTAACGCAGTAAAAAATCAACCATTACATTGAGTTCAGCGAAATGTCACACAAAAAAATAAGAACAAGTCATGTCTATATTCTAGAATGTTCAGATGAGGCAGAAATAATGGATACCATATCATTTGAAAAGCAAGTCAAGGGATGGCACCGAGAGAATAAGGAAGCTTTGATAAATGGTGATTATGATTAATTTCCTGAGTTATCAATTGCATATTGGATGAAAAAATTAAGTTAAAAATTCCTATAACCTTTACTGAACTCCAGATGACGTAATTATTGGGATAATATATGAAAACAGATATCAAGTCAACCACCATCATTGGCGTTCGTCATAAACGTAAAGTTGCCATGGCCGGTGATGGACAAATTACTTTTGGAGATATGGCTTTCAAACAAAAAGCCGTGAAGGTTCGTGAGTTTTCCACGGAAAAAGAGGGTGTTCTTGGCGGATTCGCCGGCGCTGCGGCAGACGCACTCACCTTGTTTGAAAAATTCGAACAAAAACTGGATCAGTACGAAGGAGATTTAAAACGATCCGTTGTGGAATTGGCCAAAGAGTGGCGCACGGATAAAGTACTTCGTCATTTGGATGCTATGTTAGTCGTCATGGATAAAAAATATAGTTTTATTATTTCAGGAGATGGAAACGTGATTGAACCGGACGGACCAATTGTAGCCATCGGATCTGGTGGAGGATATGCTCAGTCCGCAGCTACGGCTTTCATTCAATCCACAAAATATTCTGCAAAACAGGTTGCTGAGAAATCTCTGAAAATTGCCGCGGATCTTTGCATTTACACGAACGATACCATCACAGTGATGGAAATTGTATGAAACAAATGACACCTAGACAAATCGTCAAGAAACTGGATCGTTACATTGTTGGTCAAGAAAACGCGAAGAAAGCAGTTGCAATCGCACTCCGAAACCGATGGAGACGCCAGCAGGTGGAAGGGAAACTTCGGGACGAGATCATGCCAAACAATATCATCATGATTGGTTCAACAGGTGTAGGTAAAACGGAAATTGCACGCCGGCTTGCATCCTTGGCGAATGCGCCATTTATAAAAATAGAAGCCAGCAAATTTACGGAAGTGGGTTATGTGGGTCGTGACGTAGAGTCCATGGTGCGTGATTTGATCGATACAGCCGTAGCCATGGTGGAGCGGGAAAAGGAGGAAGAGGTAATAGATCTGGCAGAACACTTGGTGAACGAAAAGATTTTAGATATCCTTTTTCCGGAAGACCATAAAAATGATAAAAAATTGTCTAAAGAATTAAAGGATCGGCATGAGAGGACACGAAGCCGATTGAGAGAAAAACTAAACCATGGTGATTTTGAAAGTAAAATGATTGAGATCAAAGTAGAAAATGAACCTTCCATCGGTATGCATGTATTTGGACCCATGGGGATGGAAGATATCGGCATGAACGTCAAAGACATGCTTTCCGGTTCTTTTCCCAAGTCCAAACGCGTCAAAAAAATGATTGTATCTGAAGCAAGAGAAGTCCTACTGGAAAGTGAAGCAGCCAAACTCATCGATCATGATGAAGTGGTTCGCATTGCCAAGGAAAGAGCAGAGAACAATGGCATTATTTTTCTGGATGAAATAGATAAGGTCGTCAGCAAAACGGGTCAGGTTGGCCCAGACGTAAGCAGGGAAGGCGTTCAAAGGGATTTACTTCCCATTGTGGAAGGAAGCAACGTCAATACAAAGCATGGAGTGGTTGCCACAGATCATATCCTTTTTATCGCCGCAGGTGCTTTTCACATCAGTACGCCGTCGGATATGATTCCGGAACTCCAAGGTCGATTTCCAATCCGCGTCGAAATGGATAAACTCACGAAAGAAGATTTCGTAAAAATATTAACCCATCCAAGATCTGCATTAATCAAACAGTATATGGCGCTCTTGGAAGCTGAGGACGTAGAATTGGAGTTTAATTCCGCTTCGATCAGAGCCATAGCCGAACTGGCATCTTTGGTAAACGGAAAAACTGAAAATATTGGTGCCAGAAGGCTCCATACCATCATGACGACGCTTCTAGAGAAACCGCTTTTTCAACACCCTAAACGGGGAGAAAAGAAAATTAAAATCACTGCGAAATACGTACAGGATACTTTAAAAGATATTGTGGAAGATCAAGATTTAAGTAGATATATCCTTTAAGGAGCAAACTTGGCAAAGCATTTTTTACATATTGCAGATTATACAAAGGATGAACTTTGGGATATACTTCATCTGGCAAAAGAGATAAAAACCAGATTCCATAATCGGGAAAAATACAAACCATTTAAGGATCAATCCTTGGCCATGGTCTTTGCCAAACCCTCTGCCAGAACCAGGGTTTCTTTTGAAACCGGTTTCACCTGGATGGGAGGCCACGCACTCTTTCTGGGGCCAAATGACATTGGTATAGGCAAGCGCGAGGCTATCAAGGATATTTCACGCCTTTTCAGTCGTTATAATGACCTGATAATGGCTCGCCTTTTCGATCATGATCATATTCTGGAGCTGGCCGAGCACGCTAGCATTCCGGTTATAAACGGCCTTACGGACTATAACCATCCCTGCCAGATCATGGCGGATATTCTTACGATCTGGGAACATCACGGCAATCTGGATGATTTAAAAATTACGTATATGGGAGATGGCAATAATATTGTGCATTCCTGGCTGCAACTGGCCAGTAAATTTTCCATGCATTTTGTTTGTTGTGGACCGGCAGGATTTGAGCCAGATGAAAAGACGGCTAACATGGTGGATGAGTCCGGCATTTCCAAATTTGAATTATCTCATAATCCAAAATCTGCCGTGGAGGGAGCCGATGTGATCTACACCGATGTATGGGCATCCATGGGGCAAAAAGAAGAAGCACAAGAACGGGAAAAGATTTTCGCTGATTACCTGGTGAATGAAGCGTTGATGGACAGCACTGGGAAAAACACGTTATTTATGCATTGTCTTCCTGCTGAACGAGGTCGCGAAGTGACAGATGATGTTATGGAAGCACCCTACTCCATCGTATTTGACCAAGCAGAGAACCGTATGCATATGCAGAATGCCATTATGGTTCACCTAAAAAAATAAATTTTACTCTAATTTTTTACTCCGGGTGAGCAAGGACCGATTAATAACGATATCATTATCAATCCACACCTAATCACTGGATTTTAAATATAAGTGTTGGCACTTGCTGCAAAAGTAAGTTCCCCGACCGGCTACGCGTATTTTTTTTATTTTATTTTTGTTTTTTTGGCAGGGTTCTCCTGCCTTACCAAAAATACGCAACTGATCCGCATATTTTCCTGATTCTCCATTCACAGAAAAATCAATGATGGTTGTCCCTTTGGCAGCAATAGCATCCATCAAAATGGTCTGGATAGACCTGTGCAACTTTATTATTTTTGTTTTTGGTATGGCATTCGAAATCGAATTGGGGTGAATGCCGCTCATCCACAGGCCCTCATCCACATAGATATTCCCAAGCCCGGCTACCACCGATTGATCGAGAAGCAACGCCTTTATATTTCTTTTTTTTGTAGAAAGAATATCCATCAGAAGACCACTTGTAAAAGATTCATCTAAAGGCTCGGGGCCATGACGCTCATTTATTGGTTCCAGATCTTTGTAAAGATAGAATCTTCCAAATTTGCGTACATCTTCAAAAACCAATGTTTTTTTGCTTTTCAATTGCAGCGTGGCACTTGCATGTTTTGGCAACTCATTCTGGTTTAAAAAATAGAGTTTTCCAGTCATCCTTAGATGAATAGCAATAATAAAATCAGGAAGCTGGATTATAATAAATTTTGCACGACGCTTAACATCTTCAATGTGAGTATCAATATTTTTTTTGATCAGGTCTTCAGGCTTAAAGTTGTGCAGGACCTTTGGCCAGATGGATTCAATGCCAATGATCTGTTCTCCCACTAGGTCTTCACGGATGTGATTTACAACAGTTTGCACTTCGGGCAGTTCTGGCATGATCAGGTTACCTTAGCCAGGATATTATTAGGGCTACGCCATTTACTTATTACAGCCAATGTTCCCAGCAGGGCAACTAAATAGTGCGCGGATGTAAATGTCATACCCGTAACAATACTTTGATTTTCAACGATCCATCCTGCTGCCAAAGCACTGGCAATAACCATCGTTCGGGTGTAAACCCCAAAGATAGTTTGGACTCTGCCCATAATATGGTTGGGAATATTTTCCATGAAAACCGTACGTATGATAATTCGCGCAGCGTTATTGTTTAAACCCATAAAAAAATATGCAATAGCGGCTAGATAGATCGTTGCTAAAATTGGCGATATAAAACACATGATCCCAGCGATTCCATAGCAAAATATTAGTGAACGACTTCGACCTATTTTATTGATCAGCCATCCTATAGAAATGGTAGAAATCAAAGCCCCGATACCATAAAGACCATCCATTAAACCATAGCCCCAGCTTCCTTTTTCAAAGATGTCTTTAGAGATTGTAATGGTCAGTACTGAAAGAGCTCCCCAGATAGCCACATCGGATAATATTGTGGTCAACCCCAGTGTCAAGATATCACGTTTTTCTTTTAGAAAAACAAACCCACGAGATACAGCACTAATCAATTTTTCCGGTTTATGATCGGTGACAGCTTGGTTAAAAGGTGCCAATGAGATCAATAATGCGGAAATGAGGTAGGTGGCTGCATTGATCCAGAGTGCAGCTACAGGGCTGTAAATGTGTATAATAAATCCTCCAACCCCTGCTCCCATAATGGAGCCCACTTGGTAACTGGCAGATAATAAAGCGTTCGCAGAAAAATAATCTTCATCCTCAACAAGCTCCTGCACAAAAGCCTGTGCGGTAGGCCAGAAAAGAGAATTTCCAAGCCCCATCAGTATTGCTACAGGATAGAGGAACCATAATTGAAATCCATGATATTTGAGAGCAATCAGAAAAGCAATAAGAACAATAAATCTAAAAATATCCAGTATTACGAGGAGCCACTTGCGATTTACCTTATCAATAATTACACCAGCAAACAAGGCCAGGATCAAACCAGGTGCAGTGGCAGTTGCCATAATTTTACCCAGGGCAAACTCTGAGTTCGTTTTATCCAGCACGAGCCAACTGATTGCAATCAGGTTAAATCCAAACCCGATCAGGGAAATTATATTCCCGGAAAAGAAAAGCAGAAAGGTAGGATTTTTAAGGAGTTTCCGCATATGAGTCAGCACTAGAACCAGTTTAAAGGGTTGTTATCCAGAATTTTTATTAGCAATAAAATTTATTATATACATAATTAACCCGTTAATAAAAAAATAATGTTATTTTTTAATGTCTAAATAACATGTTAAAAATACCACTATTCCCTCTAGAACTAATATTGCTTCCTTATGAAAGTTTACCACTTCATATATTTGAACCTCGCTATAAACACATGGTTAAGGATGCCATAGAAAATAATATAACCTTTGGCATTGTACTACATGAAAAAAGAAGCGTTTATTCTAAGGGATGCAGTGTTAAGATAACTGAAGTTTTTCAGGCATACCCCAATGGTGAATACGATATTATGGTTCAAGGCGTGAATTGTTTTGATATCATTAAGACAGATTTGGATGGCGATACAGTGATTGGAGAAATAGAATATATACATCTTGAAAAGGAATCTGATTCTAGATTATTTGATAAAATCCAGGATTCGTATTTACAGGTTTTGGTCAGGTTTGGAATTGATTCTGATATGGAAATACATATGAATAAAAAAATATCTTATGAATTTATACAAGGAATCCAATTACCGATCATGTTAAAGAAAGAACTCATTGGCATGGGGAATGAGATAGAAAGATTAAGATTCATCAATAAAATTTTTAACAATCTGCTTACACAACTGACTAATCCAGAGAATGGTAATACACCAGAAGCCTAAAGGCTCATAGGTCCGTTATGCAAGAAATTCTAGATTATTTTGATACAATTGAGTCATCCACGCGGTCGATCTTTCTTGTTTCAGGATTGGCACTATTCTTATCTCTGGAAACGATCATTCCACTATTTAAAATGGATTACAATAAATTTCGTCATGCAGGGATCAATCTTACTTTTACACTTATCACCTTAATTGTTAACCTGATCGGTGCTTTACTAATCGCTGCCGCCGTTAATTTCAATTTAGAAAATAATACTGGAATGTTATATCTGATTGGGGATTTATCCCCCTGGATCTATGTGATACTTGGATTGATATTTTTGGATCTGATCGGTGCCTGGCTCATTCATTGGATCGAACACAGGGTAAAATGGATGTGGAAGTTCCATCTCATTCATCATACAGATCCCAGCGTGGATGTAACCAGCGGTCTGCGGCATCATCCAGGTGAAAATATTTTCCGTCTTATGTTCACATCCTTGGCGGTGCTTGTAACGGGCGCTTCATTAGGATTGGTTATGCTGTACCAGACCATTTCAGCCTTCTTTGCAGCATTGACCCATGCCAATATCCAGATGCCTTCATGGATAGATAAACCCTTATCGTGGATCTTTGTTACACCCCATTTTCATAAGATCCACCATCATTATGTCCAGCCTCATACAGATAGCAATTATGGCAATATATTTTCTATTTGGGACCACCTGTTCCGCACGACGAGCTATGTTGGGGTAATGGATGATCTTATCTACGGCATAGATACCCATATGAGCCCAGAAGAACATTCAAGTATAAAGAATCTGCTCATGGTACCTTTCCAGGAATACCGGCATCCGGTTGGGTCAAAATTCAGCGATTAAAATCCCAGAGGGCAGATTTTTTGTTTAATTCTGACATGTTATGCAAGTATATATAATATGAATGATCAAAACACATACTGGAAAGAAAATATTTCTCTTATTATAAAATGCCTGGTGATCTGGTTTGTGGTATCCTATGGGTTTGGCATCATTTTAGTAGATAGTTTAAACACGATACGCCTGGGAGGGTATAAGTTGGGGTTCTGGTTTGCCCAGCAGGGCTCTATTTACATTTTTGTAACACTTATTTTTTATTACGCGTTTAAAATGGGTGAGATTGATCAGAAATATGGGACACCTGAAGACCAAAAATAATAAACACTGATATGGATCTACAGACTCTCACCTTTTTAATTGTTGGTGCAACATTTGCTGTTTATATAGGCATTGCTTTCTGGGCACGTGCTGCCAGTACAAACGAATTTTACATTGCCGGCGGAGATATCCATCCTGTGGCAAATGGTATGGCGACCGCTGCAGACTGGATGTCGGCCGCTTCCTTTATTTCCATGGCGGGTTTGATTGCTTTTTTTGGCTATGGCGGTTCGGTATTCTTAATGGGCTGGACGGGTGGCTATGTGTTATTAGCTTTACTGCTTGCTCCGTATCTAAGAAAGCACGGTTCATTCACGGTTCCTGAATTTATCAGTGACCGCTATTATTCCAAGACGGCCCGGGTTGTGGCTGTGGCGTGTCTCATCATTGCTTCAGTGACTTATGTGATTGGGCAAATGAAAGGAATCGGGGTAGCGTTTTCACGATTTCTGGAAGTGGACTATGATCAGGGGCTTATTGTTGGAATGGCCATTGTCTTTATTTATGCTGTTATGGGAGGGATGAAAGGAATCACCTATACCCAGATTGCCCAGTATGTCATTATGA
>CAYNPR010000012.1:0-16243 GCA_964399115.1 uncultured bacterium
TACCCGTATCGGCTTTGATATTCTGCAATTTATAATAATCGAAAATCCCCAGGTTTCCTTCCCGGAATGCCTGTGACATCGCTTTCGGAACTTCCGCTTCTGCTTCAACAACCTTTGCTTTCTTTTCCTGGACCCGTGCAAGCATTTCCTGTTCTTCGGCTACTGCCATTGCCCGGCGTGTTTCCGCCTTGGCTTGGGCAACCCTTAGATCCGCCTCCGCTTGGTCCGCCTGTAGTCTCGCTCCAATGTTTTTCCCGACATCCAAATCTGCAATGTCTATGGATAGAATTTCGAATGCCGTTCCAGCATCCAATCCCTTTTGGAGGACTGCTTTTGAGATATTATCCGGGTTTTCCAATACACCACCATATCTATCCGATGAACCAATTGCGCTTACAATACCCTCGCCAACGCGGGCAATGATCGTTTCATCCGTAGCTCCGCCAACCAACCCGGGAATATTGGTTCTAACGGTAACTCTCGCTCGTGCCTTGAGCTCAATTCCGTCCTTGGCAACTGCGGCTAAAAATCCCTCCTTGGGCGCATTAATCACTTTTGGATACACTGACGTTTCAACCGCTTCTTTTACATCACGCCCTGCCAGATCAATGGCGGTAGCAGTTTCAAACGGGAGTGGGATATTTGCTTTATCGGCCGCGATGAGCGCAGACACAATATTCTGAACATTACCACCGGCAAGAAAATGCGTTTCCAGCATATCTGTTGAAATATTCGTTAGGCCTGCTTTATGGAGGTTGATAACCCCATCTACAACTAATCGTGGATAAATTTTTCTTAACCTCATGCGGATTAAATCAATAATGCTTATTCGTCCAAGGCCCAGGGAAACAACTCCTTGAATCCATAATCCAATTGGGACAAAATAAAATAGAATTATTACTGCAAATAAAATCAGTACTAGCGGGATCAATTGTATTATGGGCATGGTTTATGCTCCTTCTTTTTTAGTATTTTTAAATTCTCTAACGACAATTCGGTTGCCGTCCACATTCATAATTTCCACTTCTTTACCTGCTTCAATAAAGGTCCCTTCACTTACCACAAAAACACGCTGGTCTTTGACTGTCACCCAGCCGGAAGGGTGTAAATCCGTAGCAGCAACACCTTTTTCTCCAACCAGATTTTCCCAACCAAAAGTTGTCGTATAACCTTTTTTATTTTCCTGAACACCCGGTGAAGTTAACTGCTGCCAGAATTTAGTTTTTATCATTATCCGGCCCAAAAACACTAGGCCGATTACACCCCCAATGAGCCCGATCAACAATCCCTCCATAGCTTGGCTTGCAATCTCTTCTCCCACGGGGACTTCCGGTAGCAGAAGTAAATACAACCCGTAAATCAATAATCCGATTCCACTGATTCCGGCAATGCCGAATCCGGGTATCACCAACGCTTCCAGTAATAATAGTGCAACACCTGCAAATATGAAAAGCATATCAGACATGGTAGCCAGTTCGGCGATATAAGAGGCCCCTAGGGATAGGATGAGACAGGCAAGACCAACGGAACCTGGAATGCCCCAACCCGGACTCTGGAGTTCAAACAAAATACCAAGAAAACCAAATGTGGTCAAAAGAGAGGCTACAATCGGATTGGTTAAAAATCGAACCACAGTTTCCGACCAGTTTTCACCCGTTTCCACTATTTCTGGATCAGATATTCCCAAGGAATCCAGGAGTGCGTTTAGATTTTCTGCCGTTCCATCGGCAATCTTATATTTTAATGCTTGCTCAGTGGTTAGTGAAATAAGTTTGCCTTCCTTCCGTCCTTCAATGTCTGTTACTTCAATCGAATCTCCATCAATCACAAGATGAGTAAAATTCAGTTCCTCATCAACCATACCGCGGGCGATTTCCGTGTTCCTTTCTCTCTTTTCTGCGGTGGATGCCATTTCTTCCCGCATGAAACTGATGACCTTTTCGCTCCCTTTTTTCCCGGACATGTCCACGGCTGTGGCGGCACCAATATTTCCACCGCCAGTCATATATATTGTTTTACAAGCCAACGATATGAGCGCACCGGCAGAAATAGCACGTCGGTTGATAAAGGCAACTGTAAGAAGGTCTGATCCCAGTATTGCATCCTTGATTTGAGTGGCCGCATCCACACGGCCACCGAAGGTGTTAATATCAAAAATAACGGCTACCGCATTTTGGGCTGTCGCTTCTTCTAAAGTGCGTTCAATAAATGGAGGAAGGCCGAGATCAATGGTGCCTTCGATGGGAACCCTGTACACAATGTCGGGATGAAGAAGGGAAAAAAGGAAGCAATGTAAAAAAAGTCTTTTCATAGCGCTTGAATTTCACAAGAAATTGAAGTTAGAGTAAATAAAAAAAGCAACATTAATTCATAAAGCCAAGTCATTAATTTCTCCCCACCCAATATGAAACTCTTTCACCAAATTACCTATTTCCTTTTATCCTTGTTGAAAAAATGGACATCTTTCCTTTCTCCAAAGACTCGATACCGATTCGCAAACAGACTGGCGGGCATAATTTATCGTTATATCCCCGTTAGGAAAGACTTGGCACATAAAAATATCAAAATAGCATTTCCTGAATGGTCCCATGAGCGAGTTGAAAAAACTATAAAAAATACATATCAATTTTTCACCCACAATTTTGTTCAATTTCTTGCCTTCCCCAAGTCATGGGAGGGGGTAAAGCTCAATGCTTCGGGAATTAAGTTGTTAGATAACTCATTGGAACAAGAAAAAGGTATTATTATGATATCGGCGCATTTTGGCACTTGGGAACTTTTTGTGAAATGGGTTGGAAATTATTGGCATAATTGCGTAGGTGTAGTACACCGGCAAAATAATCGAGGAGCCGATCGTTTTGCTAGGGAGCAAAGGGAACTTTGCGGTGTAAAACACATTTTCAGGAAGGAACCGATCGAAAAGATGTATAATGTTCTATCAAAAAATGGAATTTTTTGTTTGGTAAGTGATCAGGACGCAAAAAAGAATGGTGTCTTCGTTGATTTTTTTGGAAAACCCGCATCTACTCATAAAGGTGCCGCTCTTTTCCACATGAAAACAAAATCACCCATTATATTTGGCGTATGCATCCAAACCGGCTTCCAGCAGTATCAAGTAGAATTCCTGCCCGTCATACCTAAAAGCCAAACCATCAAAGATATTACCCAGGCATACACCAGTATTTTGGAAAAAATAGTTCGACAATATCCCGAACAATACTTTTGGTTTCACCGGAGATGGAAAACAAAATCTATTTCAGAATAATAAAAGGTTTAAGTTGGTAAAAAAAAGACTTTCATCTGATATTCTTGGTTCAATCGAAAAGGCAGCCACCATTCTTGCCAATAACGGTATTATCATTTATCCAACAGATACGCTCTACGGGTTTGGTTGCGATGCAACAAATGAAAAAGCCATTATTAAATTAAATAAACTTAAAAACCGGACTTCACCCATGAGTGTGCTGGCACCTAATAAGGAAACCGCCTCCGGATGGATGGATATACCGGAAAATGAAAAAACTCTTCCATTGGAAAAATTGGTGGGATCGACTACAATCGTCGTTCCTGTAAAGGAAGGCATCGTACACCCATCGATCCAGGGAGAAAATCATTCACTCGGCATTAGAATACCGAATCACCCGTTTTGTGATCAACTATCAATGGAGTTTAAAAACCCCATTACAACAACTAGCGTAAACCGAAAAGGCATGCCTCCCATGACTGATCCAGAAAAAATCATCGAGGAATTTGAGAATGAAATTGATTTATTTCTGGAAGATGGCATTATTGAGGGCAAAGGTTCCACGGTTTACAAATATGAAAATGGGGCATTGAAGATTTTGCGATTATGAAATCACTTATATTTGTATTTTGCTTAACTTTTCTTTTTGGCCAATCCGTCCCGTTCAAGGTCGGTGAAACATTGACCTATAAAGCATTCTTTACCGGTATTGAAGCGGGGATTGGGAAATTAAGGGTTATTTCTCTGGATTCATTGGGTGATAAGTCAGCCTATCGAATCCGGTTTTCAGCCCAGACAAAAGGATTTGTAGATTTTCTTTTTTCAATTGACGACAATATTGATATCTGGCTCGATCATAAATCTTTATCTACTCTCAAGGTTCATAAAAAGGTACGCGAAGGAAAATATAAAAAAGACAGCAAAACAACCCTGTATCATGAACAGGGGTTTGCGTTGGTGGATCGGGACACGGTTAAAATCGATAAAAACGTATTTTCGCCCTATACCCTGTTTTATAGTTTAAGACTAAAAAATCCGACGAGATTGGCCGGGGTAGTATATCATATAATCGACGGGAAGGACACTACGCCCTTAAAACTCTCCGTCAATGAAAATGTTGCAACCAAGGTTCCTGCGGGGAGCTACAATTGCACAAAAATAACACCAAAACGAATGGATAAAAGGAAATTCAAGAATGAGGCAACCATGTCCATTTGGTTTTCCAAGGATGAACATCGGTATCCGGTAAAAATATGGTTGAAACTGAAATTTGGTGCTTTGGTTTTGGAGCTGGAAAAGATATCTAATTCAAAAGACGGATAATATCATTGTACACAACTGTGATCATAATCAACAGTAAAAATGCCATACCAATCTGTTGAATTATAATCCTGGCTTTTATCGTCATGGGGCGGCGAATAACCGCTTCGATCAGGTGAATTAGAATATGTCCGCCATCCAATCCGGGAATGGGTAAAATATTTATAAATGCAAGATTAACGCTAATGAGCGCCATGAACGAAAAGAATGGAATCCAGCCTGCTTGAGCCGTTTGACCCGCCAACTGGGCAATCATGATGGGTCCGCCAAAATCCGCCATGGATGCAGCACCGGAACCCAACATTTTCAAACTCAGGAAAATGAGCCCAAAACTACTCACTGTCCTGATCAATCCGATACTCAATGATTCACCAATGGTGATTTTCTTATAAACAAATTCTGGGATAATCCCGATCGCTCCCAAAGTGTCCATTCCCGTTTCACTTGGAATGATCATGGTTGTGGTGGTCATAATCATGTCAATTTCAACCTTCTCCCGGAGAATCGTCAATGAAATCTCCGTATTGGGCAAGGCATGAATTGTTGAGGTAAGATCATCCCAAGTTTTGATGGAACTGCCATTGATCAAGATAATTCTGTCCACGGGTTGAATACCAGCATGTTGTGCTGGTTTGTCTTCCTGCAGTTCCGCCACAATCGGTTCATTTAATAGTTCAGGCATCCCCTGGGCATATCCGATAACGGAAAAAAGGAAAAAAGCCAAAACTATATTCATGATAACGCCGGCACTCATAACCCACAATTTTGCCCATAATGGCTTTGACATGAGTTCATCGGGTTCATAAGAAATATTGGTGTCCATGCTTTCATCTATAATCCCCGCCATTTTTACATATCCACCGATAGGAATCAAAGCCAACACATATTCCGTATTAGACCCAATTTTACCAGGACGATTAATTATTTTTTCAACAATTGGACTCCAGTTCAACCGACCGTCAATCCATTTGTAAAAATAGATTCGGAACAGCCATCCGTTATCTTCAGAAATCATGGAAATAAATCGAGGCGGAATGCCAATTGAAAATCGCTCAACCCTGACTCCCACGGATCGAGACGCCAAATAGTGCCCAAGTTCATGTATAAAGATCAGAAGCCCGAGAGTTAATATAGTTGCCCAGATAAACGTCATAACATTTTATTCAAAAAATAAAATCTACCGTAAATTTTTTATTTGGTTCCAAATCATGAATAGGAGTTAGTATGATTTTTTACCCATGCATCCAATTCTTTTAAATCATCGAGCGACGGATTCTCAACCCAATTATTTTCATTCAATGCTGATTCAATGATCTTGGGAATATCCGTAAACCGAATCTCACCATTTAAGAATCGGTATACACTGTAGTCATTGGCCAAGTTCAAAACGGCTGTGGATGAGCCAAGTTTTTCCAAGGCATTAAAGGCAAGTTGAATACAGGGGAATCGGTCAAGATCCGGTTTCTGGAATGTCAGATCACTGGAATTGAAAAAATCAAGCCGTTCCCATTGTGCTGGAAAATGTCTTGGATATGTGAGGGCATACTGGATAGGAACCTTCATGTCCGGTACTCCCATTTGCGCCTTGATTGAACCATCCTTCAGTTCGATCATAGAATGGATAATAGATTGTGGATGAATAACAATGTCTATTTGGTTGGGGGAAAATCCGAAAAGCCAATAAGCCTCTATAACTTCAAATCCTTTGTTCATCATGGTGGCGCTGTCGATGGTGATTTTCCTCCCCATATCCCAGTTGGGATGATTCAGTGCCTCATCAACAGTAATATTGTCAAAAGTATCTTTATCCCTTGTGCAAAATGGACCTCCGCTTCCGGTAAGGATCAACCGGTTCACGTCATCTGGATCTTCACCTGCCAGACATTGCCAGATGGCAGAGTGTTCGCTATCTACCGGGAAGAGTTTGGCGCCTGTTCGGTCCATGGTCTGATGGATGATATCACCTGCCATTACAAGGCTTTCTTTGTTGGAAAGGGCTACATTGATTCCAGCGTCCAATGCAACGAGTGTCGGTTCCATGCCAGATGCTCCTACAAGTCCATTCAACAATATGTCGACATCATCTCTTGCAGCCAATTCGAGCAATCCTTCACGGCCTTCCAATACATCAATTGATTTTGAATTTAACTCCCCCTTCACGATTTGATAGGCCGAATGATCCACAACAGCGACAGCCCTTGGTTTGAATCGATTTGCCTGTTCAATCAGTCGTTCCGCATTGGCATTGGCAGAAAGGCAAACAATCTCAATCTCATCCTTAAGATGGTTTGCTACCTTCAGGGCATTTACGCCTATGGAACCGGTTGAGCCAAGAATGGAAATGCGTTTTGCCATTAAAAAAAATCTTTTTGAATAAATACGGAAGCCATAGAAATATTTTGATTAAATATTCCGCCAATCCCATAGATAAGTGGGCCATAATGTATCATAGCATCTATTCCGATATAATTTGTTTGGCCTTCCATCCTTGGTGAAATATCATCATTATAAATATATGATTTCTCCTTAAAAAAATTGGAACCAACACCTAATCGCAATTGAAATGGCTCCCATGTGATCCATTTTCGAAAATCAATGGTAAGAGACGAAAGTCTAAAATCATTCAAACCCTTTAAATCAATTCGTTGAATTGACATGATCCAATCCAAGGTGTCTTTTTCACCAAAAAAATATTGTATCCCGGCACCTAAAACTTGTGGTGAATCTTTTTCAACGGAAAACCCATAAATTTTCCCTGTTATGGCAAGGTTATTCGTCATTTTTAATCCAATGTCAAAATCCGGATAGGTCCAAACTTTATCATCCAATTTTTGTATAGGTGCAGTTAGTCCAGTCCTAACCAATATTCGACTATTTTTCATTGGATCCATCACTGGCGATCCGCTAAGCCAAAGGGATGAGCGTTGAACGATACCGTTTGCGTATTGATCACAATCCCGACAACCACTTGTTTCAAAACTAAAATCGGCGGATTGGGATAAACTGATTTCCGCGATTATCGATAAATAAAATATAAATTTCATTTCTATTGTTTAAATAATGCCCCGTTCGGATAAACGGAAAAATTTAAGGATCCTTTCTTTGTATTGTGAGCCCTCGATATCCTGATCAATTTTATTTAGTGCTTCTTTTCTGTTGAGTCCAGAGCGAAAGTAAATTTGATAAGTATTTTTAATTATTTTTCTGTCTTTGCCGGAGAAACCCCTGCGTTTTAACCCAATATGATTGATACCTTGAAAATTTAATGGTTCTTCGGCCACTAATATATATGGTGGGACATCCTGCACAGCACGAAACCCGCCACCTATGAATGCATGTTCTCCAATCTTGCAAAATTGATGTACCAAAACGCCACCACCCAAAGACGCCCAATCTCCAATTTCCACATGCCCCCCCAATGTTGATAGATTCGCCATGATTACATTATTTCCTATTCGGCAATCATGCGCCACATGAACGGACGCCATCAAAAGGCAATCAGAACCAACTTTCGTTTCGCCTAAAGCCTTGGTACCGCGGTTAACAGTCACAAATTCCCGGATGATTGTCCTATCTCCAATAAGGGTTTTAGTCTCTTCCCCGGAAAACTTCAGATCCTGTGGAATTTCACCTACTGAACTTGAGTGAAAAATCCGGGAGTTTTCGCCAATTGTTGTATGTCCGCAAACAGTCACATGATTGCCGATCCAAGTATTATCACCAATGCTGACATTTCCTTCGATAACGGAATGGGGCCCTATTTTTACATCGGTCCCCAGTTCAGCATTGGTGCCAATAATAGCTGTGGGATGGACAGAGGTGGAAATTTTATACCTCTGGACGATCTACAATATTTGCAGACAAGACAGCTTCTACTTTTAATGTGTCATCGACAAAACATTTTCCGCTGAATTTACAAATATTTAATTTTTTCTTTACCAATTCCATTTGGATTTCCAATTGATCCCCAGGAATAATGGGTTTTCTAAACTTGGCATGGTCAATTGTTGAGAAATACATATTTTTTGATAATGGATCATCTACCACGCTTAACATTAGAAAGGCTCCGGCTTGGGCCATGCTCTCTAAAGATAAAACTCCAGGCATGACGGGTTGATTTGGGAAATGGCCTTGAAAATAAGGTTCATTAATTGTTACGTTTTTATAAGCCACCAATGATTTTTCAGGTTCCGTAACTATTATTTTATCAACGAGAATAAACGGATACCTATGAGGAAGTACTTTTATAATATCATGGATGCCAAAATGGGTCTGATCAGATAGAGAAGTCATGATTTCATTCTTCCCACAATATTTCAAGTTCCTTAGTATACTGTTTTTTTAATTTTTTCACGAATTCCACATTGCTTGCATGACCCGCACGGGCCGCCGTTACATGCCCTTTAATTGGTACGCCTAAAAGCGCTAAATCACCAATCAAATCAAGTGTTTTATGGCGGACTGGTTCATTTTTGAAACGAAGTACTTTCCCATTCAAAATCCCATTTACACCTTGAATAATATTATGTTCAATACCGAATAATTCTTTGAGCCGATTTATTTCAATTGTGTCGATTTCTTTATCTACTATCACAACTGCATTCTCCAATGAACCACCTTTAATCAAGCCTTGCTCTCTCAACATTTCGACCTCACTGAGAAAACAAAAGGTACGTGCAGGTGCAACCTCAAAAGCAAAATCTTCCTGCATGTTATAAATTGCTTCATATTGTGTTCCTAGTGCCGGAAGTGGATATTCCACCATAAAGGTGACTCGAAAACGATTTGCTGGAATGACATGGATGTCAATTTCGCGATATGGATTTGTATAATTAACCGCCCGTGTAATCTCCAATACTTTTCGCATTTTTTTCTGAGTTTTGATCCCGGCTTTTAAAAGACTTTCGACGAAATCTTTTGCGCTTCCATCCATCACTGGAGGTTCTTTCCCTGTAAGTTCTATCAAAATGTTATCGATCCGAAGACCGCTCACAGCTGCCAATGCATGCTCAACTGTATGGATCCTAACATCATTTTCTTCAATAGTGGTTCCACGGGAAATATCCACTACATGATCAATATCGGCTTTGATTTCTGGACAACCTGGGATATCGGAACGAATAAAGCGAATCCCATAATTTTCCGGGGCAGGATGAAACGCTATTGTGGATTGAACACCAGTATGAAGACCAACTCCGCTAGATGACTGAGACATTTGAATTGTTCTCTGTTTACGTTCCATTCCTTAATTTAATCTCCCTGTTGTTTCACTATCAACCGGTCTATTCTCTCACGCATTCGACCTATTTCTGAAATAAGAGCTTCTCTTTTATTATGGTCTTGAATTTCTTTCGCAGGATAACCTGCGTAAATTTTTCCACCTTCCAGAGATTTCGTTATGCCTGATTTGGCAGCAAATGTGGAATTGGATCCTATTTTAACGTGAGGTGCCACGCCACATTGCCCTGCAAAAGTGCAGTAATCTCCTATTTCGGCACTACCCGCAACTGCTAATCCTGCAGTCAACAAACATCCTTTTCCAATGGTGACGTTATGAGCGATATGAACAAGATTGTCTATTTTCGTCATCTCGTTAATAATTGTGTTCCCGATGGTTCCACGATCAATCGAACAATTGGATCCGATTTCGACTTTATTCCCAATAATGACATTCCCTGTCTGAGGAATTTTTTCATGAACGCTTTTCTGGGTAACAAATCCAAATCCATCGTTACCAATAACAGTTCCACTGTGAATAATGACGTTATTCCCAATTTGAGTATCGTTATAAATTGTCACATTGGGTGCCAGCCGACTATTTTTGCCAATCTTTGTATTTTTACCAATAAAAGAATGTGCCCTTATCCAGGATCCGTCACCAATTGTAACGCCTGATTCCAGTACAACCCCTTGCTCAATAATTACATCCGTCTCAACAACGGCATTGGGATCAATGAAAGCTTTTTCATGAGTATAAGGTTTGGGCTTTACTTCAGAAAAAAATAGTTTGAGTGTTTTTGCCATGGCTAACTGAGGGTTCTTAACCAAGATGCCATTTGACCCAATCAAGTATTTTTTATTGTTTACAAATACGGCACTCGCCTTTGTGTCCGATAAATATTTTTTATATTTTAGGTTTCCCAAAAAAGTAATTGTCCCCGGGATACTTGCCTGAATCTCTGAAACGCCAGTAATGTCTAAACTGGGGTCACCAATAACTCTACCGCCAACTTGTTCGGCGATTTCACGCAAGGAAAATTTCAACAGGGCTTTACTTTTTTGTATCCAGATTTCGTAATTCGTGCAATACGTCGTCGGTCATGTCGTATTTTGGTTTGTAATATAGAAGCCCGACAGATGCATCAATAATATAGTCGAAGCCGCTATCAATGGCTACCTTGTCCACTGCTCTTTTGACTTTACCAAGTATTTCATATTCCAATTGCGCTTGTTTCCGCATAAGTTCACCCTGAGGACCAATCTTATCTTGTTGGTAAGACTGTATTTGACGCTCCATTTGTTCAACTTCTTGTTTAATGCTTTCACCTTTATCAAGAGCCATAAGTCGTTTTACTTCATAATCCTGCTTCAGACTATCCAGTTTTACAACCATCTGATCAAACTCAAACTGAACTTTTCTGTAATCTAGTTGAAGTTCAGACTCTGCTTCTTTGAACTCTTCATATTCAGTACGGATTCTTTCTGATAAAACATATCCGATCTTCAGTTGGGCATATGAAAAATGCACTAATCCAAAAAAGAAGAAAAACGAATATATCATGTGTAAGGTTCTTTTCACTATTCACTCCTTAGTTATTAAAATTGTTGTCCAAACGTGATGGTTGTTTTCCATTCTGGACTAAGATCCCCAAACTGATTCACTCTGTCAAATCCATACCCCATATCAAACCCCAGCATTCCGACCATAGGCATGAAGAAACGAATCCCAGCTCCTGCGGATCTTTTTAAATTCAACGGACCTTGACGGGGAAGACCAAACTTTTCCATCATATCGGTGGAAGACCAAACATTTCCCATTTCTGCAAATATAAGACCATAAACTACAGGATTTTCCGCAAAAGGGACTCGAAATTCTGTCCCAAATTTTACCATCGTATTACCACCTATTGGACTTCCAGAACTGGTTAAGGGACCCACTCGATTGTCCTCGTAGCCTCTCAATGGATTGCCGTATGGGATACCATTCCCTCCCATAATAAATCTTTCATCAAATGGTATGATGGACCGATCATCTCCAAAAGCAGGAAGTGGTTTTATCACTCCAATTTTCATTGAAGTCATCAACACGAATTTCCAAAATGTAGGCGTATACCATTCTAAATTCAAGACATGCTTATGAAAATCCTCCTGCCCTCCCAGAAATCCACCCGATATCGTTGACTTGAAAGAAAACAGGGATCCTATAGTGGTGAACTCCGGGCGATCTCTACTGTCTCTTGTGATGGTTTGGATAACATTGGTTCCTTTTGTCTCTTTTAATCCTCCGGTATATCTGTCCAAATCATCCTGACTGCCTTCATACATCTTCCTAGTCATCTGAAATGACCAAGTCCCCCGGAAGTAATCATCGGGCCATTTAAAAATTCGTCCCCATGTGACTGAACCACCAGCAATTGTAAAATCAAGTGGGGAGTAATATTGTGATGAACTACCCCTAAAAGAATAGTACAGCGAACCTCCAATCAGGTTTTTTGTATCGTTGACCATGGGATCCGTAAATCCAATACTGGCTGATTTATATTTGGCAGGTGTTGCACCATATACATTATAGTTTGTTCCCACATTAAAACTAAAATTTAACCTCTGCCCTTTCCCTAGAAAGTTTGGAAGGGCTAACCCTCCACCTCCAGTGATTCCATAAGTTCGAGTATAACCCATATTGACGCTGGCTTGTCCTGCAGCCTTTTCTTCAACCGTTATTTCCAGATCGATTTTATTATTGGAATCCGGAACGGGTACAACATCGGGAACAACATTTGAAAAATAATTCAACATCCAAACTTCCCGTTGACTACGAATCAATCTTTCACGGTTAAATACATCACCCGGAAATATGCGGAGTTGACGGCGTATTACGTTCTCACGCGTTTTAGTGTTCCCCCTGATCCCAATATGATTAACATAAACCCTATGATTCTCGGTAATGGCAAAATGAACGTCTAACGAATCTTCGCCAATTGGCGTTATTTGGGGATCGATGCGACTATAAATATATCCACGATCCATGTATAGCCCCTGCACTCTGTCAAATATGGCCATATTGAATTTTTCCTCGCTATAAACATCACCATTTTGAAGAGCTAAGGCACGATTCAGAGTATTCTCTTCAAAAAGCGTCATGCCCTCCCAACTTAAATTCCGGTATTTGTATTGGGATCCTTCTTTAACGGTTACAATCAGGTCCATTCTGGAATTATTTTTACTATAATGAATGGAATCATTGAGAATAGTGAAATCCCTAAAGCCTTTATTCTTATAGAACGCACTGACCAGTTCAAGGTCTTCACGAAACTTTTTATCGCCGAAAGTAGAACGCCAAAACAAAAACCAATGTTGTTGTTTGGTTTCTTTCATTTTCCAGCGCAACCTAAAATCAGAATATTGCTCATTCCCTTGAAAAATGATATTCCCTATTTTAACTTTTTTATTTTCTTCGATTTGGTAAACAATATCTCTAATAAGGCCTTTCCCTCTACCATTGAAAAGTGTGGATTCCACTTCTGGGATGGCCAATGTAGGAATAACTTCAGCATTGAGATATCCTTTTTCAGCATACAATACTTTAACCTTTTTTGCCGTTTCATGAAGAGTGTTTGGTTTAATTCTTTGCCCCTGGGAAAGATCTAATTCTTCATTAAATTTTTTATCCTTTATTTTTTTATTCCCTTCAAAACGCATTGAACCTAAAATCGGATTTTCCTCAACAACGATCGTCAAAGATAATCCATCCTCATCCTCATTGTCGTACCGAAGCTGGATATCCTTGAACAATCCCAACTGCCAAAGGCGTTTTATGGCTCTAGGAAATTCAGTAGGGGAGATGGTTCCGCCTTTTCTTAGACCAGATGTGAAGATGATTGTATTTTTTGCAGTGACTAGATTACCTTCAACATTGACTTGTGAAAGATGAATGTCCTGTGACTCTGGTTGTCCGAACACCTTGCATAATACCAATACAATAAAAAGTAATCGTTTCATGTTCTATTTTTAACCTGTGCGCTTACCTGACCAAAGCGCCTCTCTCGGGATTGATAATTCAAAATCGCATTTAACAAAGATTGTTCCCTAAACACCGGCCAGTAAGTATCCGTTATATATATTTCAGAATAGGCAATCTGCCAAAGTAAAAAATTGCTCAAACGGGATTCTCCACTGGTTCGAATCAGCAAATCCGGATCAGGCATTCCGGCTGTTTGAAGTAAGTTTGAAAAAATATTTTCATTTATATTGGTTATGTCCAGATTTCCACTTATAACACGATTGACAACAGTGCGGATAGCATCAATCATTTCTTGACGGCTTCCATAATTGAGAGCCAAACAAAGATTTAATCCTGAATTGTCTTTTGTGATTTCAGCTCCTTCCAAAATTCCTTTTTGTGTTGATTTGGGGAGCTGACATAAATTTCCAATCGTAGTGAAACGCACATTATTCTTATGAAGTTCCTTCACTTCCATATTAATAGTCTTTAAAAGCAATTTCATTAATGCGCTCACTTCAGCATTTGGCCGATTCCAATTTTCAGTGGAAAAGGTATAAAGCGTTAAATATTTAACGCCAATCTCGCCACAAACGTGCGTGATCTCCCGTACGGAATTGATGCCTTCTTTATGGCCGGAAACTCGTGGCAAAGAATGTTCTTTTGCCCAACGACCATTGCCGTCCATGATGATGGCAATATGGATGGGGATTTGACCCTTTAGGGTTTGTTCTCTAAGAGACTTCGTCATGACTATATGAAAAAAATCGGGCGAAATTACCGCTGACTTATAAGGGAAACAACGGCTGCACATCCCCTAATATGATTCAAATTCGCATTGTTATTTTGAGACAGGTTCTGATTCAAAACTTATTTTGTTAACGCAAGAATTTCCTTCGCAATAGAATGATATATTTGTCCAACTGCCGAAGTTGGATCCTTCTGAGCAATGGGAATTCCTTCATCGGTAGATGCCATTATATCAAAAGAAATTGGTATTTTCCCCAAAAGTGGAACACCCAGCCTTTCACTTTCTTTTTTACCACCGCCTGTTTTAAATAAGTCAATATTTAAACTAAAATTCCCTGAATTGTCCACGGGAACCGTTTGCCCATTAATGGTTAAGTTGGACAAAGATTCAGTTTTAATTTCACCCTCGATGGCAAAACCAGACATGTTCTCTATAACGCCTAACACGGGCGTATTTACTTTTCTAAACATGTCTCCGCCTTTTCGGACATCAGCCAAGGCAATGTCCTGTGGTGTTGTAACAATGATGGCACCGGATATTTGTAATTTTTGCGTCAGCGTTAATTGAATGTCACCCGTGCCTGGCGGAAGGTCCAGAACCATTACATCCAGCTCACCCCATTCAACATCCCTGAAAAACTGTTCCGTCATTCGGGAAACAAGTGGGCCTCTCCAAATCACGGGTGTATCATTCCCGCTAATAAATCCAAAACTCATAATTTTCATTCCAAATTTTTCCAGTGGAATTAGTTTTTTATTCTCCGTCATCAGTGGCTGTTCGTTGATGCCTAATACTATTGGCATGGATGGGCCATAAATATCCAAATCCAAAAGGCCTACTTTTTTACCTTGTTGAGCTATCGCACACGCCAGATTTGCGGCAATAGTGGATTTACCCACACCTCCCTTCCCGCTTGCAATTGCTAGAACATGATCTACATTTTCAAGAATGGGAATGACCGATTCATTATGTTGGGATTTAACGGGTGGAGTTTGTTGGTCTGTATCTGAAGTCAATTTTACCGATATGGATTTGAATAAATCCGATAATTTCCTTTCAACTAGTTTGATGACTTTCTGCTTTTTCTTCTCATTTTGGGATGTAATATTTAACAAAACACCGATACTGTCGTTTTCAATCAACACATCCTTCACCATGCCAAATGAAACGATATCCCGGTTAAATCCAGGATAATGGATCGTTTTGAGAATATCTAATATGTCTTGTTTTTTCATTTATCAAAAAAAACGGCTGTCTTCAGACAGCCGTTCATAATTAGCAATTTATTTTGAATTAAATCAGCTTGGAGCTTCTTGACCAAACCATTCATAATTGATTTTAATAAAGTTATTCCATTCTTCAGGAACTTCACTTTCTTCAAAAATGGCCTCAACCGGACATTCCGGTTCACAAGCGCCGCAATCAATACATTCCTCAGGATCAATGTAAAGCATATCTTTATCCTTCGGTTCAAAACCATCAGCTTTTGTTTCCGCGCCGGCCCCTTCTTTATCATAGGGGCCATGAATGCAGTCCACGGGGCACACTTCAATACAAGCCGTATCGCAAGTCCCAACACATGGTTCAGCAATAATGTAAGTCATTGTCTCTCTCCTTAACAATAATGATTAATTCAGGGTTTCAAAGCAAGTCTCAATTTAAAATGAAAAATTGCCTGTAAAAAATGTTTTGGGAGTAATTTCCCTGT
>CAYNPR010000013.1:0-16135 GCA_964399115.1 uncultured bacterium
AAAATATACCGATCAATTATTTGATTGCCGTTTGCATCTTCGCCTTCGTCCAAAATATTGTTCCTGTTCTTATCTTCACCATCGTAGGCTTTCTGTGCCCAATCATAATTCACGTGAAGATTCTCTCTCCGCAACGGAGAATCGCCACCTGTTCCCGGCGCCCAAAGAGCGCACACAATCGTAAATGCAATATTGCAGGAATCGCCGGGAGCCAACGTCCATGATGTGGAGTCCGCATTCTGCGGTTGTGAACCAAGGGGCCCAGCAGACACAAAAAACAGCCAGCTGTTTTCAGAAGCGGGATATCCTTCAGGTGTATATTCAGACCCGGTGCCTGTAGGTACGGATGATGTCATTGTTTCATACCGTTCATAGTCGTCAATGGGCATGCTGTATGCCGGGTAATCACTATTGCTGGAATTGGTCCAAACCCACTGGTGATAATTGGTCTCCAGATATTTCATAGGCGAATTTGCGCCTAACGCCGAAATACCCAGATAAGATTCAGTCCAGCCATCGTCACCATCGGCGTCATACTGATACCCAATATCCCGTGTGAATCCCGCCGCATCCACCGATTCGTCGAAACCGTCCAAATTATCGTACCAGGTAAATCCGCCTCCCGGGGTATATATATCCGTATAATTGAAATTCGCCACGGATGCATCCGCCCACATCCCTGCATAAATGTTTTTAATGGTATCCGACGATATGTTCTTGAACCTGTAATTCAAAATCACGAATGCGTCCGCATAAGAGAAATTCCAGGCATAGGCTTCCATGTGGATGTCTAAGCCCAGTGGATTATGATTAGTAATTCCCGCAGGATCGGAAGCATTTTCTCCATAATCTTTAAAATTGGCGATCATGTCCTGGTGAGAAACAGCTGAAGTATCAAAATACATGGCCATGGAATCCTGCGTAGTGGATGAAATGGAAGACCGGATTGTGATGGGTGTGGTGGCAAACAGTTCAAAACCCGCATCACCCGCTTCGAAAACACCGTCCACAATTGAAGTCGATACACGACGCTGGCCATCCACAATTCCTCCCACCCAAAGAGCGGTGTAGGAAAAATGCTCGATTTGCTCCCGCAGAATTTCCGTATGTTGTTTATACTCGCAGGATGGATGGACGCTGCCGTCTTCCATCCGGTTCCATCCATTGCCTAAAATTCCAAAATTGGTTATGGTTAGCCCCAAATTGCCGACGGACGTATATTTGTCGTATTCATCTGGAACATTCTGAATTTTATAAGATTCTCGAGTTTGTCCAAATAAGAGACAAATGAAAAAAATTGAACAAATCGGAAAACGCATTTATTTGATCAATACCGCTTTTTGAATCTGGGATTGAGATCCCCAGTCCAATTTGAAATAATAAACACCGCTGGCATAATTTTCGGCATTCCATTTGATTTCATGAAATCCCGATTCTGAAAATCCCTCCACCAAAGTTTCCACCAAACGGCCAGTGAGGTCAAACACATCTATAGACACGATGTAGGGTGCCTCTGCCGAAATATTGAACCGTATGGTTGTTGTTGGATTAAATGGATTTGGGTATGGAGGAAATAATCTGAAATGACCTGGAATGGCAAGTTCATCATCTACGTTAACCGTTCCGTCATAATTGGTACCCGGCGTCCCATAATCACCATCTCCATAGGCCAAGGTTGCTTCAAACCAATTCCCTTCCAGAAAATTGTTGGCATCCACATCATGTATTTCCATGGAAACACCACTGGCAAAAGGCCAGGAATTGGTATATTGCACCTCATCCACAATGGCACCGGTTTCATCAGTCAAAATAATTTCATCTGCAGAGTTACCGATATACATTCCACCGTATTCGTAATCTGCAATGACACCGCCATTTGTCGATGGATCGGCATTGTCGGTTAAAACAAAAAATTGTCCCGGATTCACCAATACGGACATGGCATCGTTGGTGATCACATGTTCATCGTTATCCAAATCCTTGATCGTCCAGCCCTGAATGTCAATCGTTTCATCGGTCGCATTGTGAATTTCAAACCATTCTCCATAGGAATCGGAAACCGAAGATGGGTTCGGCATTATTTCGGTGATGACAATTCCTTCATCGTTATAAACCAAATCGTCGAACCACACATCCAAATAAACCGGTAAATGATCGGAACTCACCACCAATGCATCTGCAACGTCATCACTGACGGCTGAATTATATCCGTCATTTACGGCCTGGTTAAAATGGTTTCCATCGTTTCCAAATGGCGTGTAAGAATTCTCTTCATAGTAGCAATCTGAACTGGCCGTATCCAAAACGGCGAAAGACGTCAAAATAAAATCAAAACGGTCATCCATCCCACCAAAATTGGCTCCGTTGTAAAAGGCTCTGGGTGATTGCGTATGAACCTCTTCAAATGCCGAATTATTATGCCAGTTTCCGACCTCATCGATAGGATCAAAGAGCCGGCCGTTGTTTTCAGTTTGTGATTCGGTGAGAGCAGCCCAGGCATCTTCGCCTGAATTGTAAAGATTGAAATCTCCGAGTACAAAAATGAAATCGTCGCTGTCCAATCCGTTCAGATATTCTCTTAAAGCACTTGCTTCTTCAGCCCTCTCCGCTTCATCGTCATTACCTGTACCTGCTTTCAAATGGACGCCATAAAGCCTGATCTCAACACCTGAAGAAATATGCTGCATCACAAATTCGATCGCATCCCGATGCCCCCAATTGCTGGTCGTATTGATCGTAGCCGTACTGATGAACTCAAAAACATCGGGCTTGTAATACAGTCCTATATCCACATTGGTGTTTGACTGGTTTGTGAAAGGGGCTCCAGTATACAATCCGTCTTCGATCTGATCCAGAATATCCGTACCTAGAGCATCGAATCCATCATCCCCATCCAATTCTTCCGCTACAATGATATCAGGATTTATTTCACTTATTACCATTTGGATGTCATCTTCGCGGCTATTGTCCTCCCCATCAAAATTCCACAGGTTGTAAGTCATGATTCTTGCAGTTGATGCCTGAAGGCTGAAACTTAAAATAAAAAATAAAAAATAATTATTCATCTATACCTCAATAATGGCTTCGATCCGACCGATCTCAAATTGGTTGTGGTTTCTAAGAATTCGGACCCTGAATTTATCCAATTTTCTTAATTCTCCATCCATTAAAAGTTCAAGATTTTCCAATAATTTCATCGTGGCAATAGGCAGGGCTCGAAAGTTTCCATCCAGAACTTTAATTGCCAATCCGATACACCCTCCATTCTCCTTTCGAATTGTTACGCCCCGTACGGATTCACCTCCAACTTTGGTAATGCCACGTCCTTCCAAAGCTTTGATGAACAATGAGTCAAAATGATTTGTCCCTCCGACCAATTCCGGGTGTGCACACATGGCATCGAAAACACAATTTAGTTCAGGGCACTTCCCGGATCCTAATTTTTGAAAAAGCCGCGCTATCGTTTCCAAACTCATAAAAGGTGTCGGAACGGAACAACCGTCAAGTTCCGTAGGAATGTTTCTCAAGCCTGTATATTCTTCAATGAGTTGAAAAATAACTTTTTGCACCGGGTGGTTTTTTTTTATGTATCCTGTCGTGCCTTCGCCCAAGTGTTTAGCCAATGCAAGCATCCCTGCATGTTTTCCGCTACAGTTGTTATGAATGGCTTCAGGCTCTTTTCCATCCTTGATCATTTGACGCCGAGTGATTTTGTCGGATGGGAAATGTGCACCGCATTCATAATCATCAACGGTCAGTCCCAATTTTTCCAGCATGGATCGTGCCGTATCCACATGCATGTCTTCGCCCTTGTGGGAAGCGCATGCGAGAGCAATTTCTTTTTCCGTAAATCCCGCCGCATCCATAGCGCCTGCCTTAATGGCGGCTGCAGCCTGAAAGGGTTTCAGGGATGAACGGATACAGGTTAAATGATATGGGTCACCAGTGGAAAAGACAATTTCATCTTTTTCATCCACTGCAACGGCAAATGCAACATGAATACTTTCGGTTAAATCACCGCGGGTTACTCTGCAAAGGATGGGCATAAATTTCAGTGAAGCATTTTAGAAACGAACTCAAATTTATATCCTTTTTTCTGCAATTCCGGTATATGTTTCTGTAATATTTTTAGTGTTTTTGGCTTTACGTGACCAATGCCAATGGCAGCACCCCATTTTTCTGATTTTTCTACCAACTCCATAAGTTGCGCATGGATTTTTTCTTCATCATCTTCATTATCTAAAAAGACATTCCTTCGTGCCGTTAAAACACCATGCACTTCCATGGTGGATTCTGCGACTGTTTCAACTGTTGTTCGACTATCTACAAAAAATAATTCCCTTTCTTTCAGGACCCTCGCCACATTGGACATGACATGCTGATCGGCGGAGGCTTTTGATCCTTGATGATTATTCATTCCGATGGCAGTTGGAATTTGGTTAAAAGCCTTTTTTACCCGTTCTTGAATCGTTTGGCTATCCATTGAAGTGGATAATACGAAACCTTCTTCACCACCCTTATTGGCAAGGTTTTCAAAAGGCATATGCACGATAACTTCAAATCCCTTTTCTACAGCTTTTTCTCCAAAAGATCTACTGTATTCATGTCCCGGAATAATGGCATACGTCAATCGCGAATCTAAATTTAGGAATTCGTCGGATACTTCATCATCGCGATACCCAAAATCATCAATCACCAAACCGATGATTCCCTTTAACTCAGGTGAAGGCGGTATCGGAATCTTTTCTTTAAGCCTATCATCTTGTTTTTTAATTACAATCAACAAGACGGCAATGACAACCATCAAAAAATATATGAACAGAGTGCGAAAGTCTTTTTTCTTCACGGCAGAGTCAGATGGAACGTCAGTGTTTGCGGTACGCCTAAATTTTGAGATCCAAAAATAATCCCGTAGCTGAACCGATACTGTCCCACTTGAACTCCGAAGCCTGCGGATGATTGAACCACACTCTCAGATCCTGAAAATCCGCCCATAAACCTTAACCGATTCCACCTGAATGAGTTTCCAATGGAAATTTTACGCTTTGATGCTAAATGATTCCATTCGGCTGAAAAGTACAATTCATTTTTATTATCACCAAAACTAAGCTCTTTTGAAAGGCCACCAATCAATCTTAACGGTAAAGAAGGTTCATCGGCGGTGAGTTTGGTCATTTTACCTAGATTCAACAGAACGGCCCCAAAAGAGAGGCTGGGGGATAATTGATTGACATATCCCATATTGATTCCAATGCCGGAAGACGATTCCGTATAAAGTCCCATCATAATTCCGGATATGGACATTCCATATTTCCGATTGCCCTTTTCAATGGAAAAACCGAAATCGGCGGATACGCCGTAGGTTGAAAATTGAGCTAGAGATTCATCACTTGGCCGATCATCTCGAAGCTCCAACTCTTGAAGACCTGCATATCTGAGACGAATGTGGAAGGTTTTATGCGATAAATTCTGACTATAACCGATTTGAGTCAAGGAAACGTCACCTAACCAGTTACCGCGTCCAATAATCATCGTTGGGTGTTGAACGGAAGCCACATTCATCGCCGGATTAACGGGAGAAATCCCTTTTAGGGTTGGATGACTGCCCAAACTCAGTTCTTCCGCATCAGTCGGAAGGGAAAGAAACTGGGTTCCCATTCCATTGATGGAAACAACAATGGTGAAAGCCAATCTAAAAACTAAACGCATAGGAAATCGTATGGGCGGTTTGAGTTGCCCAATCCATGGAAAAGGCATAATCCAAATGTGAATCACGTGCCTTGATCAACCCGTATTCATACCCAAATCCCAATGAAATCTGACCTATGCGATATCCGCCACGGAAATAATACATGTCCAGAAAGGCAAATTCCACACCCACTCTAGGGAGAAAACCAACAAAAGATTTATGGTCTGTGATAAAACCAACGTCTCCCACAAGGTTCAATTCCTTGTATTTCATTCGGGAACCGATTCGGTAAATGGTGGGAAATTCATCCTTATAAGCGCGCCCTTCCGAAAATACGTCTCCCGTATTCCATTGATAGTTGGAACTCAAATCCTGAATCATGATGCCTAACGTATTGTAATCTCCTGTTTTGATCAGGACTCCAATATCAAATCCAATGCCTTTGCCCATGAGCTGATCTGATTCCGTCAAAGGCAGATCATACCAAAGAATTTTTACGTTTGAGCCAATGGATAACCATGGGAGGATCCGTTGGGAGAAAGTGAATAGGAATGCATTCTCGCCCGTTTGCATCATCGTGGATTTTTCTCCCGTGGTGGTTCGTCCTTGAATATCAGTGACTCCTGCGTTGATCCAGGCAATGCCAATTCCCGCAGTTGGAGGAAGATTGGCTGCAAAGCTAGTTGCGGCAAGGCGACGATCCAAAGAAAGATTGGAATATGAAAATCCGACTTGTCTTTCTACGAGAAATGCAGCCCAAGCGGGATTGTGAATAACGGCAAAACTTCGATCCATTTCCGCCGTGAATCCGCCACCCATGGCAACGGAACGGGACGTGGCGTTCATTCTTAAAAAGCCACCGGGGAGCCCCGCCCATTCCTGCGAAAACAGAATTGATGAAAAGAGAGTTAAGGCCAGAATCCTATTCATCATTTTACCACAATAAATTTTGTCCAAAAATTCTCCGGCGACGAACTGTTGAGCCTTGTAAAATTCAGATGGGCAAAATAAACGCCATTTGATACGCGTTTGTCGTTTTGTCCCCTACCATTCCATTTAATGGCGCCTTGATAGGTATTAAAGTCGAAAGTTGTGGCATGTACTTTTTCCATTGCGAAATTATAGATCTCGAGTTTGATTTTCTTTCCTTCGGCAACCCTTCCCGTATGAAACCGAACGTATCCATCGTTTTCCAAAAGGTTATGGCTCAATGGAGAAAATGGATTTGGATACGCATAGATTTCGGTGGAATCAAATTCTGCTTGAAAGATAGTCCAATTGGAGCCGTGCATGTCAGAAGACAAAGCAACACCATCGGAAGTACCAATCCAAATTCTTGGAATTGTATCTCGTTCGTCCAAGCTTGCGGTATAGACTTTCTCAGTCAATATCTGCCCTTGGGACATAAACATCGTATCCATTGCGATTGGGAATTTCGCCCAATTTTCTCCATCCAAACTTTTCCATAGTCCAGAAGACGTTGCCGCTAAAACCAGCGAATCTTTTGCAATAACATTGTAAACGCGTTTACCAAGCAGAGTTGTTTGCCATGTTGTTCCATCGTCTCGCGTATAACTCAATCCTCGGTCTTCCCCCGGGTCCGATGCATTTACTGTGGCAGCCCAAATGGTTTGTTGCCCATTCCACATTTGGCGAGCCAAACCAACCACGAAATTCCCGGAAAGGCCATCATCAGGATAGGAATAATGTTCCCATTCAATACAAGAGGAAGGACCATTAACCCCGGATTGATAAATAAGAATCCCGCGATTAATTCCATCGGCAGTTCCGACCCATATTGTCGTGTCATCATGGCCATACGTTGTGTCAACATAGGTCAATACGGAAAATGCCTTATGGTTGTGATTTCCCCCATCTCCAGGATCACGAGGATTCAAATAATAATCCTTTACAATATGAGTTGTAGAATCATAGGCCGATTCTTCACATAAAGACAACGAGGTTGAGTCATCCAGAGGCAAGGGAATGTTTTCCCATACGCCGGTATTATTATCCAGTCTGCGGAGACCTCCCGCCCAACTGGTGACGTAAACGTAATCGCCTAAGATACTCATATCATACGTCACGTTGGCCTGTGGAACGGTAACTGGCAATTGACGAAATTTCCAATCATTCTGATTCAGAAGGGACTCTAAAGTATCGGTATTCTCATCAACTGGCTGGCTGTAATATTTCCATTCAATTCCATTGGTATCCTGTGCATCGCTGGTGATTGTAATTCCATATCCCATCTGGACAGTCCCATCATCACCGGAAAAAGCGACCCCCATCATGGTATCCCCCGCTACGGCAATGGCGGGGATTCCTCCTGTTGGAAGTATATTGATCCTGGATGCATTTTCCATTGATTCACTTGTTGTTTGAAAAGCGTACACGTTATGTCCGTCATGAAGCGCCAATCCCTGTCCGGTTCCAAACCAGGTTAAGTATGTACTATCATAGTATGTGGTGTAATTATATACGGTGGTATCTGAGTATGTGGTATCTAAGATGGAATCCTTCACAAAGGTGACATAGGGAACTTCTACGATCCTGATTTCAGCGACCACATTACTTTGAAGTCCCTCTATTAAAAAAGTATCTTGAATGGTGGATTTCAGCGAATATCTCATAGGAGAAACAACTTGTGCCATGGAAGGAATAACCATGAATAATAGAATAAAAAGTTTATTCAACGATAACCTCGTGCATTACTTTATTGCTTTTGGCTAACATTTGATCGATTGCAATAAAATCCCATTGAAAAGTTCCGGTTTTTGTAGTTTGCTGAGAATGATCCGGCCCATAAATAGCGATAGTAATTGAAAAAGTATCATCGTTTTTCAAGCTGTCTCCACTGAGACACTCTTGAGAAAAACCCGGACACAAATTCACTTCACTTCCATCATCGTACATTTCAATTAAATTTCCAGAAGCAAGCATGGAATCACCTTCAACATGGTATGAAGTAAAACCAACTGTTTGGATTGTGTTCAATCCATCCACATCAAATACTTCTACTGAAATAGTATGCAAATCCTGTCCATTTCCTGGAGGGCGAACAATCGTATCCGGTGCAAAAACAGATACAATCCTGGGAATAATATTTCCCATCCTGAAAGAATCCGGCATTATAACCGTTTCATTCTGATACATGGCAATAAAATCAATATAAACATACCCGGAATCATCATCCAGAGTATTGGAAACACTTGACATATCATTCGATATTTTCACGGCATATAATCCATCATTGGTTATGATGTCACCGTTCGTCCCATTATCATTCAGTAACAATGCGTTCGGTATATTTTGCGTTGTATTGCCATACCATAAAATTGAGACTTCGCTCAATTGTTCATCCCCGTAAACGGATTCAACGTTAGCTCCAAAATAAAGTTTATTTACATCCTGCAGAAAAGAGAACTGAGTGTCGGTAACAGGAGACACAATATCCGGGTCTTCTTCCACATCCGGACAGGCCATAAAAAGAAATCCAAGTATGAGCAAGAGGCATAAACGCATAGCCTGAAATTTAATCTCCTTCACTATCAATTCACACCCTCGTTCATTTCCGGTCTGTTATAAATATAATCCACCATGAGCCGCCCCACTTGACCCAAACTCTCTTCACTGCAATTTTCCGGCACGTCGTCCATGGTATGCCAATAATTGGCGTAGGGATTCGGATACTTAAAATCAATCAAATTAATGGCGGGAATCCCCGCTATTTCATTGAGAGGAATATGATCATCATAAATAGCGTAATCTACCCGTCCAATAAAAGCATCAAGCCCCAAATCTCTCGCTCTATCCCAAAGATATCTCACCAGTTTAGGATGATACTCAAGAGAATATCTTTCGATGGGAAGAACAAGTTGTGCGTCACCGATCATATCAAGATTGATGGCCTCATCGGGCTTTGGAATTGGGAGGTGTTTGGCAAAATATCTTGATCCCTGGCAATAGGTCTTATTCTCACCGGGAACACCTAAATCTTCTCCATCAAAAAAGACAAGATTAACGCCAATGGGTGGTGGGGTTTCACCAAGAACTTTTGCCAATTCCAACAGCACCGCAACCCCGGAAGCTCCATCATTTGCTCCAATAATGGGCTGATTTTTATCCTGCCTTTGTTCTTCCTGATCCGCCCAAGGGCGTGTGTCCCAGTGCGCGGAAATCATGGTTTGAAATGGTGCATCAGAATTAAACCGGGCGATGACGTTTTGGAGAGAATAGACGTTATTGTACCGTCTTTCCTGATACGAAAATTCCTGAAGAATGATATCGTCCGCATAATGATCCAATTCACCCAACATAAAGTCCAAACAGGCATAATATCCGGCCGATCCGGGATTTCTTGGACCAAAATCGCATTGTGAAACTAAATATTCAAAAGCATGATCCTCATCAAATTTTGGAACATTGGATTGACATCCAATCAATATCATTAAAATAGATAAGTATTTCATCACTTTATCCCGATATGGCAATATTTACGTCGAACCCAAAATCCTTGTCAATTTTCTTTCCAGTAGTTCTGTTTTCAGTCTCACGATATTCATAACGAAGTCCTCCGCTCACCTTTGTTGAGAACTGGTAAGAAACCCGGAGACCTCCTTTCCAACTGTCTGAAAAAGATCCCACCTCCAAATTCACTTTATCGCCAGATCGTTCTTCCAAGCTCTCGTTCAGGTCGAAATTTAACGTAAAACTCATGGAATTGTTCATTCTCAGATCACCATAATATGGAATGGGTATTGTCATTCCTCCACGATGCGTATAGGTGGCTGTGGATGTATAGCTTTCATCATGGTGGATCGTCAATCCCGTTTGTGATTCATCCATGATCTTGTTTCTGTTATATCTGAAAGTGACGGATACGTTTTTCTTTAGGGTCATGTTCAATCCTAACAATGGAGAAAAATTTTGGGTGAGTTTTGATGATCTTTCATAATCTTTATAACTTTTAGCAAAAGAGCCTAAATCAAAAAAGTTTACGGACGGAGATGAAATATTTTCGAATTGCCAATTTCGATTTTCCTTACCTGAATAACTATGTTCCAATGATGCGGTTTTAGCAATAAGCTTAATAACCGGCCATTTTTCCAATCCACTGAGACGAAAGCTCCATCCAGGAAACGGCAACCCGGATTCAAACAAGTCCCCATAGCCCAAATAATCTCTTGCCAGTGTTAATTGTTCCAAGCCGCCACTGGATTGGTTTGTGGAAAAATTCTGCATATAATTCAAGTTGATCATCAGTGATTTACTAAGTTTGATCCCACTGCGGATAGATGCATCTTGTTTATGATTCCAACTACCCAAATTACTCCCAACAGTGGCCGTATCGTGTTCGAGGTCATGGTGTGGCAACCATCCAAATTTATATCCGGCTGGGACTTCTCCTAAAATCTGGTTAGCAGACCGATTCAATGTTTCCGTATAGCTTAAGGAAATGGGATTTATCATTTTTAAGACCCAGTGTACGAAATAAACTGGGTTTATGATCTTTTCGGATTTTTTCTTTTCCTCGGTTTTTTTCGTTTCTTCATTTTTATTTCGGGACCTTGACCGACGGGAATCGCCAAGATTGCCTCTTTTTTGAGACGATTTTGGTTTGTAAACAAATTCCAACAATTGGACTGGTGTAAAGGAAAAATTCGAGCCGAATCTAAGATTTGAACTGATGTTCTGCCCTTCCCTGACTAAATCGTCTGTCCACTTAAAATCAGCATTATAAGTGAATGAAGGTTTCAACCATTTCATAATTGATGGATTGTATGACGTGTTGAAATTTTCCGATTTATTTGTGACTACGCCAGGATCGAGCTCCTTCAATGCAACCCATGCATATCCACGATAATCATTCAATTTGCTCTTCCCGCCCCAAGAATATTTTGCCGATAAACTATTGGTGATTTTATAATTAAGATTTATGGACCTGTCCAGTCCAAAATTATAATTATCTGGTGTTTTAACGGAAGACCGGGTTTCATTCCAACTCAGTTTTTCATTAAGATTTAAGGAAGTTTTGAATAAGGATGGCGTATAAAATAATTGAAAATCACTCATTGTTTTTCCAACAAGAGGAATGTCTTTTGTCCAGTTGAAGGGTTTAACGTAATTGTTCCTTCCAAATGGAATGTTATAGGATAAGCCTCCTGAGTAATTCTCCGACCACTTTTCTTTATATTTATCATCGGAAGATTTTGATTGAGATGCACTAAAACTTACCTGAACGTTATCCACCGTATATTTCAATAACTTTTTATCTGATTTCCCAGTTTTCCTTATACTCGTACTCAATGTGACCTTTTCACTTAGAGTCAAAAGCGAATCAGGTGCATTATCCGGGTTTATAAGTATGTCTTCACCCGGAAAATATTTTGGACGACTTTCATTTTGCGTAATTGAACCGTTCAAAGGCATGGAAAGACCCCAGGAGTTCGGGAGAAATCGATGAAGATCCAATTTGCCGGATATACTTAGGTTCTCGGAAGTATTCGTTCCACGAGACAACCGCTCCTGCAGTTTATGGTATTCCGCATCCTGGCGACTATATACAATCGAAGCATTGCCTAAGTCCGAAAAATTTAATTTCGATTGGATCCGCATCGCCATGCCTTTTTCCTTTTTAACACCACTGAGACGAAGTTCATCCAACCAAACTTCGCCAGAAATAGGTGCAGAGCCCGTGTTTTTCAAACCTACCATGAAATATTGAAGTCGATTTAGGGCAGGTTTTCCAGTAATCATGATACGCTTTCCCGTCATATCCCCATTTTCATCAGTAAAATAATATTTGCGAACTTGGGCAGAGTCTGTGATAATATCAGTCGGATTATACTTCTCCACTTTTGATGTATCCTGCTGCTTGAGTTCCGTGAGCCAATCCAGATTGATCATAAAGCTATTTCTACCTTCATCTTCGTCCCAGCCTGTATAAACAGGTTGCGTGATCTCGTAGGCATCATCCCCCAGACCGAATCTCATGGATACTTCCACATCGGTTTCATCTGAGGTAATCATCGGACTGTTACCGTATACATACATTTTCATGTAATCGTAAGTTAAGAAACTTCGTTTTTGCGCATCGTTTAACGTATAGAACGTTTTCTGTGCGATGCCAGTATGCCCCGGTGGCAATTCGTCATATTGAAGTACCAGAGATTGTTCTTTAGATTGGATTTCGTTCAATCTGTCATATTCACCCTTAACGCCAACGGGGGGCGTGTAATCCGCGTTATCCTCCGTATTTATCACGGCAATTTTGAAGGAAGGGTCTAACCCTTCATATTCGCTCGTGTCCTGGGTTACAATCCCCATCTCCTGCCATTCATTTCCTACAATTTCCATCTTTGCAATCTGGAGTTGCTGTTGGACCGTGTCCAAACCGGTGACTGCAAGTCTCACATAGCGAATTTCATTCCATTCAAGATTCTCATTCAGAAAATCGGATAAAGGCACCCTGAACAGTTTCCAGCCAGTTTGCGTTTCACCACCTTGATACTTATCCCAATCAGGGCTTTCGCTATCTAAATCGAATGATATTGTGAAGTAATCATTTATATGGTCCAGAAAAGCTGACCGGTCAAGATCCTCCGTATCGGGATATTTCCCACCTTCTTGAATCTTGTTTCCAGTTCCGTTCCCCTCTGTTCCATTGGTTTTAGAATAATCGGAGTTACCAGGTTCATAATCCCAGTTGTCTCCATTGGGGTCTTCAGAATCCACATCACCAAATGTGTTGATCAACTCAGTTTCACCACTGCTTAAATAAGTTTCATATGTCCCCTGTTCCAGACATCCGCCCCATCCATTTTCTAATTCATCAAAGCAGCCATCAAGCCCCGTATCTTCGTTGTCTTCAAGAAATCCATTCCCTAAAGTGAGGCCTGCGACGGGAATATCCTCCGTGTTTAATTGACCGTTGTCGTCCCGATCTTCAGAGATTTTTCCCAAATCAATATGCAGCCGACCCGATTCGCCTTTAAGCCATATTTCAAAAAATTTATTCTGAGTTTGATCATAATCTCCGGAATACAATGATGTTGTAATACCAACCCAAGCCGAATCCGGATTCTGATGAGCGCGGGCCTTGTATCTCAATACCAAGACATCCGTAGTTTCATTACCTGCGCGAACGGACGTAGATTGATTTGGCCATATCTCTTTGGTCCGATAGGGAATGTATGGATTGAACCAATGCAGGTGCCCACGATTTAGTTGTTGTAACGGTTCCCCAAAACCAAAACTTGTATCCGTAGAATCAAAATGTAGAGGAGCAGATGACGCTTTCCAGAAACGCCTTTGGATTGACGGCGATGTTGTGCGTTTACTGCCTTCAAAATCATCAATGAAAGCAACCCCATTCGGGTCACCGGTTTCCGGATTATTGATTGAATTGGGATTGGGAAGGACTTGTGCTAATTCACCTTCCACCGAAAAAGACGATATTTTATCCGCTTCAATCAGGGGAAGTTTATCCATCATTCGGGTCAAACCATCCATTTCCCATTCATAACGGCCATTTAGATCCCAGATGAAATTTCGCGTGGGTTCGTACCCAACCTCGATTTTTTCATTTATAATTGACTGGTTATAATAGAGGGCTGTGGCTCCAATAAATGAATTTGGTTTGCCAAGATCCATCTGAGCCCGCGTTCCAAAAATAGTTTTTTTATCAAATGAAACCAACTCGTGTTTGTCATAATTAATGTTTAGCGTCGCATTGGGATCATTTGCGGCATCCCCCAAAAGCACAATGGTCCCCGTGAAATAATCAATGGAATAATCCAAGCCACGTTTAAGCGTTACCCCGTTTTGAATAACCTCCTCGCTACCCTCCACCAACATAAATCCAAGATTGATGGTTGAGCTCTGATTCGTGTATTTTGCTTCAATCATCCACTGATGATCAGAGTTGATCTCGGACGAAACGGAAGACGTATAGAGAACGCCATTTCCCAATTGTTCCTTTATTTGCAAATTAGTGTTTCCACCCGGTAATGAATCATTGTTTGCAAATGGATATAATACAGGGAACATGAGCTCGCCATATGTCATATTCATAACGGAACCTGCATCCTTATCAATCAATTCATCATAGTTCCGTTGGCTATTTTCATCAAGGCTATCCAGCCCAAACAAAGTGATATAGGGTAAACTTGTTGTATTATCCCGTTCAGTTACCGGTGTCGAATTTTTATTATAAATTTGGACTTCAAACCCTTCTGGATTGATTTGGTTTGTTCCCATATAATAAACATTCTTGAACATTAATGGCCAAGTTGGATGATTCGGGTGACTGTTACGGGGTTTCAGCATCATCAAGGATAAAGTGTCTTCTTCAACATTCAGACCAGATCCAACCACAAGCACCGTATCACCAGTCTCACGATCAGCAAGTACAAACGTGCATCCGATTATATCTTGCGAAACCTGGTCTCTAATGCGAACAAATCCCAAATCCTGACTTAAGTAATAATTGGTACCTTGTTCCAATCGAATAAAACTGGCTATTTCTGCATCATCAACAAATGTGGTATCGTTTAATGGATCAATATAAGCCATACCAGTCATGGCGTTTGGATCATTCGTATTGATTGATCTGTATAGTTCAAAATTCTTTACAACCACATTGCCAATATAATGAAGTCCGTCTCTTAAAGGATAAAACGATGGCACCGAAACCAACGACGGTACTCCATTATTTACAACGTCGACAGTATCTCCATCCCGGAACATAGGATGAACGAAAAAATACCGGTTCTTAATCCAATCCACGTCTCTGATCTGCTGTGTGCTCGATTGGCCACCGCCTTCCCATTCCGATTGTTCCTTTTTCGTTTTTTCTATAGAAGCAATGGTCGTTACGTCCACCGGGCCTAGTTTTGAAACCGTCTTGATGCCAAACAGTCCCTGATTTTTACCTGAAAAAGTGACGTATTTCGTGGAAGGCAGGGAGAGCGAAATATTACCAGCATCCACTTTTTGTATAATGTCATCCTCATGGCCTTCATAAGAAATCCGGATATTGTTTTCCCAATCGAAATCCCTTTCCGAATCCTGGTCCATGGCAACGGTGATTCTATCTCCAACTTTTCCCTGAATATTTAAGTTTTGCTTCTGGTCAAATTCAAAATGTGTGTTTTGGGTTTCGTTTAAGGTCGAACGCACCAATTCCTGATCTTGGAAGACCAATTTCCCATTGACGTTTACATTTCCGCTGACCCGTAATGAAGCTCTTCCAAGTCGGCCCATATCCATTCCTACTATTTCCAACATTTTTCCTCTTTTACGCTGAGAATCATCTTTTGAATCTTCTTGCATGGATTCCAAAAACTTGTTGTGCCAAGTTCTTTGATGAAATTTTTCTATAAACCATTCAACGGATGCGGAAAACGGCATCCGAATCATTGCTCCTTCAACCCATTCCGTAAT
>CAYNPR010000014.1:0-16000 GCA_964399115.1 uncultured bacterium
AGCGGAAACTGTATGTCAGGCTCAAATTTCGTCCGGCAACAGTGTTCAACGATTATCGTTTTGCCAAGTTTGTGAATACGCTCTGCAACCACTGCAGTTTCTTCTTCAGCGGCAGCTTATTCAGCAATCTCACTGGTAGTTATCCATGAATTTTCTTGAAAATAGATATTTTCGGAACCCTGATTTTGGTACTTTCACATAAGTTATATTGCAGGATAAAAAGAAAACATGTCTGATTTTGTTATTTATCACAACCCAATGTGAGGCAAAAGCCGAGGGGCCGTGTCGCTCTTGAAGGAAAAAGAAATAGAACCGGTGGTGGTTGAATATTTAAAAACCCCGCTTAACAAAAGTCAACTTCAGGATTTATCCTTAAAGTTGAATCTTCGTCCCAAGGCATTTGTCCGTAAGGGAGAAGCGGACTTCAAGTCAAACAACCTGTCCGCCATTCTTGATGATGATCAGGCGCTCCTTGAAGCTATGTCGAAATATCCTAAGATCATGGAACGCCCCATTATTGTTTCAGGCGACAAGGCTGTTTTAGGCCGCCCGCCGGAGAATATATTAACATTGCTTGGTGGATAGGAGGTTGCATTGAAAAAAATATTAATCACTTTGGGGATTATTTTTATGTTTAGCTGTGAACCCTTTGTGACTGAATTTTCCGATTCGGAATTGGCCGATCCATACGAAGCGAAAAACATAACAAACGCATCCTATAATGGTGGTGCCATAAAAGTGGTTACGTGGAATATTCGTTTTGGTATTGGGCGTTTCCCATTTTTTGGTGATTCCTGTGGCGATAGCGTTATCTTGGACGATACATCCATTGAAAAAATCATGGCAGCCATTGCAGATTCAATCAATGTCATGGATGCAGATATTGTTTTGTTGCAGGAAGCAGATGTGAAATCCAAGCGCACCGGCTATATGGACCAGGTTCAATATCTTCTGGATAACACCAACCTGAACTATGGCTGTTACGCATCCATGTGGAAAGCGGATTATATCCCTAGCGACGGCATAGGCAGAATCGATGCTGGAAACGCCATTCTTTCCAAGTACGAACTAACCGACGCAGAGCGGATCCAGCTTCGGCTACGGACCGATCAGGATGATTTGAAGCAATATTTCTATTTACGCCGGAATATTGTAAAAGCAAAAATTCCCGCTCTGGCACAGAATGGAAAAGACCTTTTTGCGGTCAATATCCATGCTACGGCTTTTGCTACCGATGATACTAAGCAACAACATATCAATAAATACGTGGAAGTATTGGGCGATATTTCAGCGACAGGAAATTTGTTTGTTACGGGTGGAGATCTCAACTCGGTTCCGCCTGGTTCTGTAGTCGATTTTTGTTTGAATGATATGTGCGATGATGAAGAATTCCACACAGAAACAGATGGAGGCCCTCATAAGGAAGGATCCTATTTTAATAATTTTGAAGGAGAGCCGACTTTATTGGATCCCTTGTATAGTAGTATACATATGTATCAATCAGCCATCGATTCGACTGTGAAAAATGGGCCCGAGCATTTCACCCACGGCCCAAGCACCAGCGACCTCAAATACGATCGAAAATTGGATTATTTATTTACCAATGGAGAGTGGATTTCTGATTCGTCTAAAACACATCAGGCTGCCTGGGAACTCAGTGATCACATGCCGGTGAGTGCGGTTTTTAATGCAGGGAGCAACTAGGAAGGGATTATGAAACGTATCATTTTATATTCAATCCTGACTGGATTTTTATTTTCAGAAACAAAAAATTGGGATGCTCATTCTGCACAGCTTCTGCCGCAAAAACGATGGGAGATTGGTTTGTTTCAACCTTTCCGGTATGGTTATTCCCAGTCGCTTGAATATAGCGTGCACCCGTTACTTTTTTTTGTGATGCCCAATGTATCCATCAAGACATCCCGGAGAGACGTTATGGGTTGGGCTTCCGCATCCCGTCATGGCCTGGTATATCCAACTCCGTTGCTGAATATGGTGGCAAAGGAAGGCATATTCGGTATCATTTCACCGGATTTTCAGATGCCGCCTATGTTGGGCGTTTCCAATGATTGGCTGATGACAAAATCCCTGGGGGATTTTGCAACGACCATCCGGTGCGGAGTTGACCTGGGACTTGTTTTCGGAGACTTGGATAAACGGAGTACGATTGACCTTCCGCTGGTTTATCATCGCCTGGGTATATATTACAATGGTTGGGGATTGGATTTTGGGGTAGATGTCCAAAAGACCCTGAGCGAGACATTCAGCATTCTGACCGATGTTGATCTCCGGTTTTTACCCGGCTTGGAAGGTTCGTTTTCCATCGAGCACAAACTGCTTGTAAGTTGGAACAAATCTGAAAAATTTCGTGTTCTTTCCGGTTATAAGTTTATCTATGGAGAGTTCCCCTATGGACTGGATATGCGTATTCTGCCTTATGTCCCCATGATGGAGAAATGGGTGCCCATGATTGAATTTCAGTGGTCCGGGAAAAAGAAATAGATTGCCCTTGACATAGTTAAGAGAGTGCAATTATCTTACGCACAATAAATACTTGGGCAAAGTAGGTTATTCATCAAAAATTGCGATTCTTACAATAAGTACAATGTCTTAGCGTGCCGGTTGTTTTTATTGTAATCCTAGTCCTATTTCCCAATAAAACTATATTTACAATTGATTAACAACACAACTTTCTAACGGAGGTTACATAATGAAACGAGTTTCTCGAATATTTGCTTTGGTTGCTCTTGTGTCGTTCACGTGGGCGCAGTCCACCACAGGTAAACTTAGTGGTAAGGTAACAGCTGAAGACGGTACAGGTTTGGTTGGTGCCAATGTGATGGTCCAGGGTACTGGATCTGGTACATCTGCCTCCGAAAATGGTGAATATACTATTCTGAACGTCCCTGCTGGTTCTTATACTGTTTCAGCGACCTTTATTGGCTACTCTTCTCAGGAAATCTCTGGGGTCCGGGTGATATCTGGTTTGAATACAGTAGTTGATTTTTCACTCGCCACCAGTACGCTGGAAGGTGATGTGGTTCAGGTTACAGCTGAAAAGCCCTTGATTCAAAAAGATGAAACATCATCGATCAATGTTATGACCGGCGAACAACTAGATAACTTACCCATCAGAAGTTTGGATGGTGTTCTTGCTACCATACCAGGTGTTGTAGTGCAAAATAATGACGTCCACATTCGTGGTGGTCGTGATAACGAAGTTGCATATTACTTGAATGGCGCATCCACAACAAACTTGGGAAACCGCGAAAATCTGGTTTATGTGCCGCAAGAAGCTATAGAAGAATTGCAGGTTCAGGTTGGTGGTTATGATGCTGAAGTAAGTGGTGCCAACTCAGGGGTTGTCAAACGTTCTCTAAGACGTGGCTCAACAGATTTTTCTGGCTCTTTTTCTCTCCAGTCTGATGGCGGCGATGCTGGTGGGAGTTCTATGCTAGGTGATGGATACTCATATGGTCACAGTACAACTCTGGCTTCAATTAGCGGTCCAATTCTGGGTAAAAGTTTAAAATTCTTTGCTGCTTTTGAACAAAGTAAAAAAGATGATCCCTATGTTAAAGTAGCCAACGCATTCGACTTCACGAATTTAGTAGATCAACAGCCTGCAAATGCAGCCTATGTAGATAAGTTTGATCTCTCATGGCAGGATGGAGTTACTCCAGGGAGTTCTGATGAGTTTACTAATATTACAGGTACCCTGACCTACGATGCTGGCCCTATTCGCGCCACTATAGGTGTAGTGAATAACAACACTACAAATAATCATGGAGGCGGTATTATGTCCCAGCTCAGATGGGGTGGCGCTACGATTTTAACAGCAGACAGCGTTAGCCTTGATATCCCGGCCAGATATTCCTACAGCGAAGCTGCATCCAATATGCTTACGGCCGAACTAACATACGCTCTTAGTGCCAATACGGTCTTGCGCATGAATGGCAATCAGTATACTCAAAGTTCTGAGACACAGGATAATTGGTTTGGTGCTGAATGGAAAAAATGGCATGATTCAACCCATGTTCAGGACCATTTAGGTTTTTCTGATGATTCACTAGGGTGGTCTCCTTTTAAGGATGCGTTTTCACAAAAATCAAGCTACATGATCAATGGAATGGGTTTTTCCAGGCCAGGGTCACGTCCAGCGAACTACTCTAAAAGCGCTTATGATAAAGTAGGCTTTTCTGCCAGCATCCAACATGTGATGGGAAACCATGATATTAAGGCAGGCGTCGATTACAATAAGCATACAATGAGAACCTATTATGCCAACCCCTCCGTTATGAAATATGCGCTACCTTCTGCAACAGCATTGAGTAAGTATGGTCATGCTGGCTATGGAAGCTTTGCAGATATCCCCGCTTGGGAACTGCGGTACTATATTGATGGATATGGCTATGATTTCGATGGTAATGCAATTGAAGATAGAAAGTTTTATACTGAAGCCGTTCCAGGCATAACCAACCTAGATACCACATATCTGGATGGAGCAAAAACACCTACGGATATGGGCTTCTACATACAGGACAAGATGGAATTTGATGACATTATTGTCAATGTTGGAATCCGAGTTGACCAGCTAAATCCTTCTGAAACTGCACCAGCATCAGCGAATGAGCTCTACTTCTATGAAGTATCTAAATATGTAGATCCAACATCTTGGGACGACGTAGAAACCTATACTGAGATTCAGCCAAGACTCGGGATCTCCTTTCCATTCACAGATAAAACCAATGTTTACGGTTATTATGGCAGATTCTCGCAGTTGGTGGACTTGAACTCCATGTATTATACAGCAATGGACTATCGTCAGCAGATGAATACAGGTGGTTATTTCTATATCAGTCCTGTAGGTTTTGGTCTTGAGCCGGTTCGCACTACACAGTATGAAATCGGTTTTAAACAGCAGATGTCTGATAATTCCGCTTTAAAGGTCACCGGGTTTTATAAGAACCAAAAAGGCTTGATTCAGGCTGATCGTGTTGAAGAATATTTAGGACAATTAGATGGGGCCTACAATTATGTTCGCAATGGTGACTTTGCCACTACGAAAGGTCTGGAATTATCTCTGGAATTACGGCGTGTGAACGGACTCGCAGCAAACATGAACTATACCATATCTCAGGCAGAAGGTACAGGCTCAGGACGCTCAAGTTATTTAGCCGCACTGGATAGACAGTCAGAACCGCCATTAATGATCAACCCCGTTGATTTTAATCAGGCACACTCGGGTGCTATTAACCTTGATTATCGAGTCAGCAGTTCAAACATGTTCTTGGATGGATTAGGCAGCAATATGCTTTTCACGTTTAACAGCGGACATTCTTTTACGTATGTCTACCGCCCGGTTGGGGGTCAGGTCAGCGCTTATAATGCTGGTGTTGACTATATGTTGGATACCCGCTCTCGTCAGGCGCTTGAACCAATAGGTGCGTCTACGACACCATGGGTCTATAATCTTGACCTTAAAATGGATAAGCGCTTTGCGTTTGGCAACTATGGCTTAACAGTTTTTGCCCGGGTCAATAATTTACTTGACCGCAGAAATGCATTAAATGTTTATCAGGCCACTGGATCTGCCGATGATGATGGTTTCTATGGGAATGAAGTTTATTCTCAGGCATTTATCGATTTATGGGGTGAAGACGATGGTGGCACGTCAGGCGGTGGCGATCATGTCGCTGGTGATGGCGTAACAGATTATGAGGAAATGTATAGAGCAATCAATATTGATAATGATGAGTCTTTCAGGACCAATGTTGGAGGCAGACTTATTAGTGCTCCAAGGCAGGTCTTCCTTGGCTTTTCGGTCGATTTCTAATTGTAACTAAAGGAATAGAAGAAACATGAAATATCTAAAATACATGATGGCAGGAATGCTTGTAGTGTCCAGCGTTTTTGCGAAAGATCTTCAAGAGGCAAGCTCTTGGAATAATATTCGTTTTTCTCCCAAACTTGCGACAGATGATCCTGCATACTCCTTGATCAATATCGGCAATTTCGGATATTGGCAAAAGAAAGATGCAACATCTGCGCACACACCTTCTGGGAACAGTGGCGGTATTTATCCACGGGGAACCGCTGCCAATATCTACCTGGATGGTGTTTTAGTGGGTGGTTACACAGGTGACGTTTTGCACGTATCCGGAACAATATATGCCAATGGGATGGTGTCGGGATACATTGATGCTGACGGCAACCTGACATCCGGTGGCGACGTTCGCCTTTACAGGATCAGAAAGGGGTGGAAATCACTAACTTTTGATCAGGTGAGACAAGATGCCGCTGAGATTTATGAAAAATCGATCTCAACCGTTACCGATGCTGATATCCAGGCAGTGCTTGACCAATATCAGGCAGATTGGAATAATTGGCCCACTGATCTAGGCGCTCCATTCTATGATTTGGATGGTGATGGCGTTTACGAACCAGTCTTAGATGAAGACGGGGATGTCAGTGATGATGGTGACACACCGGGGCTCGCAGATGCAGATCAGGTTATATGGTATGTTGCAACAGATGCCGATGTTGGAACAACGTCAGCTCTTTATGGTTGTACTCCTATCGGTATAGAGATTCAGTATACTCTCTGGGGATATAATCAACCTGGTGCGGCACTTGGCCAGATCATATTTAAGAATGTCCGCATCTTAAACAAAGGTGCAGCGGATCTTACGGATGCCTACATATCATTGTGGTCAGATCCGGATGTGGGAGACTATACAAACGACTTTGTAGGGATGGACACAACTCTTAGCTTGATGTTCTCATACAATGGCGTTGCTGATGATGGTGATTATGCAGCCTATGGCTTGGCTCCTGCAGCGGTTGGTTACGACTTTTTTGCCGGCCCTATTGTGGAAAGCCCAGGTGATACAGCGATTTCTAATCTTCAGAAAGTACCAGGCTACAGGAACCTGCCGGCATCCAGTTTTGGATACTTTGTTGCAGGCGGTGTCTGGTCTGATCCAGGTCCTTATGGCGATACGGAAGCCGCAAGAGAATATTATAATCTCATGCGTGGCTATGCCCCAACGGACGACCTTGATAATCCAACACCATGGTGGGATCTTACCACCGGTGACTCTGTAATGACAAAGTTCCCGCTGTCGGGTGATCCCGTGACGGGTACAGGCGACCTTGATGCAGGTCCTGCGGATCGTCGTATGTTGATTAATGCAGGCCCATTTACTCTTAAAGTGGGTGACCAACAGGATGTTGTTACTGCTGTAATTGGTGGTATAGGGGATTCATACCTTTCATCCGTAACTGCTGTAAAAAATACAGACGCAGTTGCACAAACATTGTTTGATGATTTGTTTTCATCCGTACCATCAGCCCCGTCTGCGCCGGTAGTTAGTGTATCGGGAATGGAAGATCAGGTCATCCTTGAATGGTCTGACCTTAGTGGCGTTGCGGCCACCGAAGGATCAATTAGTGCCGGTTATGCTTTCCAAGGGTACAACGTATATCAACTGCCAAACGCTACAGCTTCAAAGAATGATGCATATCTCATTGCTACATACGACTTAGCAGATGGCGTAACCACAATCTATGGAAACGTTTTTGTCCCAGAGTATGGCGAAACGGTTAATATTCCGGTTCAGTTTGGCTTGGACAAAGGAATCAAGAGACAATATGTTGTCTCAGAAGATTTTTTGACGGGCGGCCCTCTCTATGCTGGCTCTGAGTATTATTTTGCCGTAACGGCATACAATTATAATCCTGCCCCGGCATTAATAGAAGATCAATCGCTTGAGACAGCCTTAACGCCATTGTATGTACAACTCACACCAGCTGATTTTGGCAAGAGATTTGGTGCTGCAGCCGGATCAAGTATTGACGTAACACACACTGGCCCAAGCCAGGGTGTTGTTTCTGCAACTGTTGTGAACCCGACTTCACTTACAGGGAATAGTTATAGTGTTTCTTTTACTGACGACACATCCTATGTGCATGTTAATGGGGATACCATTACAGGAACACTTTGGAGTTTGGCCAACACGTCAACCAGTACAACTGCAGTATCTTTCTTTAAACAAGCATCCAGCCAAATGGATTACGATCAGCCCATCGTTGATGGTATGCAGGTTGTGGTAAGCGGTCCCGAGCTTGGTATTGTAGCCATTGAAGAATATTCATCGTTTGGTGAAGCCTCTACCGCACTTGTGGATGGTACGGTTGATTCGCATCTCAATCCCAGTTTAAGTCAAACAGGGATGATCTTGGATAACAGGGCTGGTGATATAAATCTGCCTTCCTATGCTCGTGACTATGATCGTTTTGGTTATTGGGGCATGGATGATGTGATTATTGACTTTGGCGACTCTTCTTTAACGTGGGAGTATTATGATGCATATTTACACGTTGACGGCGACGGCAATGCAGTATATCAACCATTTGCAGTTTACAGGGTCCGTTTTGCTGAAGGTGATACAATCCGATTGTTTGCAGGTTTCTGGGATTCGAACGGAGACGGCAAATGGAGCGTAAACTCAGAGCCAGATCCAGACGTTCCAGGAGATCTGATTTATGACTGGGTCACGCCAACTTTTGGAGCGGAAGCATGGGAACCCATCTATTGTGTCCAGGGATATGATACAGACGGTAATGAGATCAGCTATGATCCAGCCAATGAAGCTGATTACATTGCGATGGGAGCAGGGGATTATGGAGATGATGGCTACTTTTATGATGCGCTGAATATTCTTGCCAACTCTACATGGGGTGCGTCAACGGGCGAATTTACGTATCCGTTTGTAACAGCCATGTTGTTTGGTGCCTACTATGGCCCGAATGAGGCTGGTAGTTATCTAGAAGGTTCGTCAGGGGGTGGTGCATCGTCATTGCCTATTGCAGGAAACTATGATAAATATGGAACCCAGCTTACGGTGAGTCACTTTTTTAAGTTTACTACAGCTAAAGCAAATAGTATGGCGGATGTATTTACATTTACGGCACCAGTCAATGCTGGAGACGCTACTACAATAGCGGAAGATTTGGACAAGATCAATGTATTCCCAAATCCATACTATGCTTCTAACAGCCAGGAAACGAACCGTTTTGATCACTTTGTCACCTTTAATCATTTGCCGGATGATGGAACAAACGTTACAATTAAGATTTATACTATTGATGGTGTAATGGTCAGAAAGCTAGAAAATGACGCAGCTGCACCGGATCAGTACCTTAGATGGGACTTGCGCAACGGCAGTAATCTGCCCATTGCCAGTGGTCCATACGTTGCTCATGTGGAGACTGCTCATGGTGAGAGAATCTTGAAGCTTTATGTTGTTCAACGTAATCAAGTAGTACAATACTATTAAACCATTCATGATGACAACGGAGTAAAAAATGATTAAAACAATCAAAAAAGCATTACCATCAATACTGGCAGTTGCCATACTGATAGCCGGTGATGAATCCCGTATTGGCACCAGTGGCGGTAACCAAGTGCTTGTGCCTGCTGGTGCAAGAGGTATTGCAATGGCTGGCTCTGAGCGAGTTTATTCTCATGGTTTGGAATCAGTGTATTGGAACCCAGCAGGGCTGGCGCGGTCTACTGGAACATCTGCCTTAGCGACCACCATGGCTCTCTTCAATGATGTTGGCGTTAATTACTTTGGGGTGGCTTCTCCATTGGGGGATCTTGGGACCATTGGTGTCACTGTAAAATCTATCGATATGGGAGACATTCCTGTAACAACAGTTGAAGATATGGATGGTGCAGGTGGCGGTATGTTTAAACCCACTCTATCTACTATGGGTTTGACCTATGCAAATGCTTTCTCAGATCGAGCAAATTTTGGCGTTACTGCCAAGGTGGTATACGAGAGCATTCCTAGAGCCAGCGCATCGGCATTCGCTTTTGATATTGGAGTGCAATACACAGGTTTTGCAGGTATGGATGGGCTCGGTCTCGCTCTTGTACTGAATAATATTGGCACAGACATGCATTATGAAGGCAGTGGCTTGACGTCTGCAGCTCAGGGAGACAATGGCATATCGGATTTTTATAATTTGGAATCATCCTATGATAAATTGCCTTCCACCTATAATCTTTCCTTATCATACAGTGCAGCAGGAGCAATACTGGGAATGACGTTCATCAGTCATAATTTTTCCTATGACGAATTAACCTTAGGCGCAGAATATAATCTTATGGATATGGTATCTTTACGAGCTGGTATGACTAGCCCAATGTTGGAAGAAGACTCGAGTAATGATGGTGAAACACTCTTTGGTGTCAATTTTGGGGCAGGCCTTAAATATTCGTTATATGGTGTGAATATGGTTGTTGATTACACGATGCGCAATCAGGGGACATTTGATACTAGCAATGTACTAAGTCTTGGACTTTTATTTTAAGAAACAGAATAGTTCAATAAAAAAGGGTAGTTTAACACTGCCCTTTTTTTATTTATGGATTAAATATTTTATTCAGTAAAGATACGATTCAGCATATCATACAGTTCAGGATTGGATATATTCTGTCCCAAATAAATTTCCCGATCATCTTTTTGAATCATCATTTCCCAATGCAAATGCGAGCCGCCTTTTGTGCCCAACGTACTTTCCCGCATGCCCGTATTCCCGGATTTTCCCAGTGAATTTCCGGCTTTTAATTCTGTCCCGGGTTTAATGGTGTCTTCAATGTCGGATAAGTGGGCATAAATTGTAATACATCTAAATCCGGGAACCAGGTCAAACCCATGGTCCAGGAAGACCGCTTTCCCAAGAAGGATATTGTTAAAAATGTCTGAAGGCGTGTGTCCGACTTCCGCACTGGTCTGAAGAAGACTTTCCCTGAAACCTGGCGCGACTTCTTCATAAAAATGATCAGCGCGTATGACCACCCCATCTGCTACCGCCTTTACAGGGGTACCCCACGGTGCAAAAAAATCTATTCCACGATGAGTGCCGCTTCTGTATTCACGGGGAGCATTTGGGAGCCTCATTGCACGTTTTGGAACAAGTATTTTGTCACAGGGAAGCTGTAGTTTTAATGAATCCACCAAGGAAACACTGAAATAGACTTCTTTTTGTATATTATCTTTGTCTGATTTCTGGATCGTTGTTAGGATGTCGATAGGAGCATTGATTGCATTTTTCCCGGTTTGAGCATACAGTAAGGCAAACCCAAGGGAAAGGATTAAATAACAGAACTTCATTTAACAACAGAAAGCAGATAATCCATCCCAAGCAGGCATGTTTCCATTGGTTGACCAGAAAAGGATCTGTGACACTCATTATTAAATATGGATTCACTTTCTGTCGTACCGAATGAATAAGGTGGATTGAAATAAACAATCGCAGTTGGGATTGAAACAAGGTTAAGCGTTTCCGCCAAGGTCCATTCGTGCTTTGCCCATGATGTTGGAATAAACAGTAGACCATCGGCCAAATTCCGATTTCGTTGGAGAAAATTCATAGCCTGGAATTGTTTGTGGGTCTGTAATATTTTCAAATTGACGTTTTTCATGCGTATGTGGTCCCGAATAGCTTTGTTGAGTTTGTCAAGCGTCAGGCGACATCCTATCTCTTTTGACTTTAAACCGAGGAGATTGAGGTTTGGTCCCTGTAAAATTAATATATTCATCGCAGAGGAATTAAATGACCCAAAATATAACCAAGGATAACTCCGATCAAAAGACTCAGGGTAACAATACGACTCTTGGCAAGCTCTGTGGCGTATCCTTTTTTAATGGCCACGCCTGAAACGACGTATCCCATAGCATTCAATACCCAAAAGATTGGGATTGAAACTACTTTTATAATAAGTGGCCCAACCCATGGAATCATTCCCACAAGTGCGCCAAGTCCGGCAAATAGTTGTGTAAAGACTCCCATTACAATGGTTATAAATAAAACGATTTTTTTATCAATACCAAAATGAAGAGCTCCACCGATCATGACAATGACCAAGATCCATACCAAGATCCGTTTCCGGTAAATTTTTATGAACGAGGGTTTATTCATTTATTTGAGCCATCACGGGAAACCAGTATGTTTTTAAGGATGCCCGAATGATTATTTTTGGTTTTCGTTTTGAAATCCACAGTTCCCTGACCAGATTATCGACAATGATTTCTTCCATAAAATAATCAGATTTTTCCAAGAATTTACCTGAGTTATTGGATAAATTAAGATCTAAACGATAATGATCACACATGATGGAATCCTTGCCGTTCCATATGTTTTGTGAATCAGCCAATAGGAATCGAGCCTTACCTGTTTGTCCTTCATGTTCGAAAGAAAACCATTTTGTATCCATTGCGTCTGCTCCCCTATGCTGGATCATTGCCAACAAAGTAAAAAGAGTTTGTGTCGAATCCATAATCTCAATTTTATACTCTTTATCGTAAACGAGAATATTTTCTGAATTTTTTTTTGCATTTAATTCAGATTTAAACTCCCCCTGATTAATTTGTTTGTTCCATTGTTTTACTCCAAACGTCGTTTTGTCGAAATAAGTCGTATATGTGTTTTTTGTCGGCCAGATTACATCGAATAATCCCCTGTTTTGCGTATTGTATTGAATGCTTCCCGAATCATTGATGGTTTGTTCAACTTCTGCAGCAATCATTCCCAGAATGGTTATTGTGTATGATTGACCCGTACAAAGGCCCACAATACAGAATATGGATACGATTCGTTTCATCATTTCCACTTGAATTTTCCAGCCAGGCCGAGCAATCCAACAAAAGGGACGTAAAATGGTTGAACAATAGCCCATGTCAGATATACAGATGGTTTTACAATTGTTCCAAATAGCATTCCTCCAAAATAAATAACCAATCCTTCCAGTATAAACTTGATCAAGAAAACAAAGACCGCCCCATTTGAATTTAGCAGAAGGGATAGCAAAATAACGGTATTGCATAAAAATGCCGAAAGTAAAAAAGTGAAAAAAGGCACCTTTTTATTCATGTTGTCCTTCGCATTTGAAGACCACCGTATTCGTTGACTTACAAATTGTTTTAATGTATCGACCGGCTGGGTTGTAACGAAAGAATTTGGATCTATATTGATGCATCCTCCACGATGTCTTGATATGGACTGAACTAAATACATGTCATCCCCAGATAGTTTGTCCGCCACGGGTTCAAATCCATTAATGAATTCAAAGTCCGATTTTTTATAAGCAAGATTTTGACCTGTTCCCGACCAATGCTGTCCCCATCCACTTGCACCCGCATTGGCGGCAATAATTCCCAGGAAATCAATCATTTGGTATTCATGGAAAAACGAATCTCCTGCTACACTGGAATATCCAATCGTAATACCACCGTTATGCAAAACGGAATAAGCCATGCTTGATGTCCAGAGTTTTGGGATCTTGCAATCTGCATCGGTGGTAAGTATAATTTCATTGTTAGCCGCATTAATTCCTGTTTGAAGAGCATATTTTTTCGGTGCCATATTCAAATATTTATCGTCAATCCGAATTGTTTTAAGGAAAAAATAATTATTGACCGCTTCCGCGAGAATCTCGGGTGTAGAATCCAATGATCGGTCGTCCACAAAGAGAATTTCCAATTTATCCGTGGGGTATTCTTGGTTTACAAGATCATGGATCAGAGATGGAAGATTCTTTTCCTCGTTCCTGGCGGCGACGATAATCGTTACGGAAGGAGGATCATCCGAAATCTCAATCGGCTTTTCCGAATGGCGAAACAATCCGGAGATAATGAACAGAACAAAGGAGAGATAAGCACCCGCACATAGGATCAGAAGAATTGACATGATTTAAAGCGAGAGAAGAGAACCGGCAATGATAAAATAGAGAAGGATACCGAGGATATCTATACTGGTTGTGACAAAAGGTCCCGAGGCAATGGCAGGGTCAACATCCAATTTGCGTAAAATGAGGGGAGTAAAAGTACCCACTGCAGCCGCAATAAGCATTGATGAACATATGCTCAGACCCACAACCACCCCCAGCATTGGATCGGCATTCGTGAATCTAAAATTGGCAAATATTCCAAGCAGAAGTCCATACAATCCACCTAAAATCATCCCGACCCGTATTTCTTTTAATAAGATTTTCAATTCATTCCCGATTTCGATTCTTCCTGTGGCCATTCCCCGGACAACGATTGTAGAAGACTGGGTTCCGATGTTTCCCCCCATTCCAATAATAACGGGGATAAAAGCCGCAAGTGCGATTGCACTTTCCAGCATATGTTCGAATATCCCGATTACTGAAGCTGCAACGATACCTCCAATCCAACTTGCAAACAGCCACGGCAAACGGGTGCGGGCATTTTCCCAACTTGATTTCAATAAAATTTCTCGATCCTTTCCAACACCAGCCATCTTTAAAAAATCTTCCGTAGCTTCTTCCCGTATGACGTCCACCACATCGTCGACGGTCACAATCCCCAATAGATAATCATCCGCATCCAAAACGGGAACAGCTAAATAGTTGTATTGGGCAACGATTTGAGCCACATCCTCCTGATCTGTTTCAGGGCGGACAGTATGCACTCGTTTTACCATAATATCTTTCAATATTGTGTCGGGCTGTGTGGTAGCCAAGGCACGCAAGGAAGCGATTCCAACGAGTCGGTCGTCTTCATCCGTGATGTAAAGGTAAAATACCATTTCCGCATCTTCCTGATCTTGAAGCGTTTTTAGAGCATCTCCGCATGTTGTATCTTGGTAAAGGGTGAATATGTCCGTTGTCATCAAGGCGCCGGCAGAATCTTCGGGATATCCCATGAGTTCTTCCAACTCCTGCTGTTCTTCCTTTTTTAATAGATCAAGGACAGATTGGGCCAGTTCATCAGTGATGACACCTAAAATCAAACTTTGATCGTTTGTCGGTGCATGTTGGATTATAGCTGCGATTCGATCTGGACTTTCATCTTCCAATAATTTTTCTAAAATGGTATCGTCCAGGGCTGCCATGAATTGTGCCGTATGTTCGTGGTCCTTCATTAAGTTGAAAACCTGGGACTGTTCATCTTCAGAAAAATAGCGAAACAAAACGGCAAGATCAGCAGGATGGGTCTTTTGAATAAGCTTGACCAGATTTGTAGTCGCATGTCGTCGCAATAGACGGCCAAAAGTCTCCCGCAAAATCGTAATTTCATGTTTGAACATTTCTTTTCTCATTGTCTAATACTCAATGAATTTATTCCTTGGAATCCCAAATAGATCAATGTGGTGCCACTAACCAATATCAACGGTGCCACATGCCCATTCCAAGAATAAAGGTCGCTTTGGCCAAATTCGGAAAATAAAAACAGCATCGAAATTCCATTATTCATTGCATGCAGCAAAAAGGACGGCACGATGGATCCAGTTTTCCAACACAGAAATCCTAGCATTATCCCCAAAAGATAAATTTGTATGAGCCAATAAGGATTCATATGGATCAATGCAAAGAATAAACTGGTGACTAAAATTGCCTTTGTGACGTCTTTCCAATATTTTTCCAGAAATTGTTGAAGAAACCCGCGAAAAAGAAGTTCCTCTCCTATGGGCGCAATAAATACAATACCTAAAATCAACAATAAATAGCCCATAATTGTTTCAGGCTCCATAGTGTTTTTGAGGTTGACGATATAGTCGGGTGCTGGAATATACATTTGTATAATTCTATCCAATTCATCTGATAGAATAATGAGGCCAAAAGCAAAAAGTACCGTATAACCAATCGTTGGAAATGAGACAGGGTGCAGGCGAAGAGACGTTATAAGTGATTTTTTTTTGTAAGTCAGAAACCAGACAAGGGGAACAAGCATGAAGCCCTGTCCAATTGAAAAAGAAATAATTGTATAGAATTTTTGAGATGCTTCAGGAGAAGATAGACCAATTCCAAGTACCGCACCTCCTGCGAGAAAGGCGGATAATAGGGACAATATCACAATAGCAAAAGCGGTCCGTATGCTGAACGGCGTATTCATAAGGGTCAGGATCCTGAGCATTCATTTTCGTAAAGTTAATGCACTCATCCCGATTTTCGAAAAGATGATTT
>CAYNPR010000015.1:0-15690 GCA_964399115.1 uncultured bacterium
TCCACGGCACATATGATACCGTGGTCCCTTATGAAGGTGCTGAAGGATGGATGTCCGTAGATGAGACCATTGCATTCTGGACAGGTCATAATGAAACAGACATGGAAGAAACGTATGAATACCCGGATATTGTGATTGAAGATAATTCAACCGTAAACCGATTTACGTACACAAACAGCAATAATAACGTTCAGGTTGTCCAGTTTCAGATTGTGGGTGGAGGTCATGAATGGCCGGGAGCAGGTTATAATGGCGGATGGAACAATTACGACGTAAATGCCGGTGTGGAATTAGTTGATTTTTTCCTGCAATATCGTTTGTCGGATTTTCTTTACATCAATAATAATGATCCACTCCCAAGAAGCTTTTCCCTCCACCAGAACTATCCCAACCCATTCAACCCGGTAACAACACTAAGTTATGACTTACCGGAAGATGCCACGGTCAGTATCACCATCTACGACATGATGGGCAGGGTTGTTAAGACTCTGGTTAATATCGAACAAACAGCTGGCTATAAATCAGTCCAATGGAATGCTACTAATCATAAAGGAGCACCAGTATCAGCGGGTATCTATTTGTACATGATACAAGCAGGAGAGTTCAAGCAGACCAGAAAAATGGTATTGCTGAAATAGATTTACCCTTTTCACAACAGAAGACCCCCGGTCACCCGGGGTTTTTTGTTTGTTGGGGCGAAACTAAAAAGAAAAATTAATTGAATAACCGGACACGCTGTTAAAAATACCAAAATCCGTTTGAACGTAATCTATGCGAATTTTTGGTCCCCGCGGAATCTGGTAATTTAAACCAAACCCAATAGAAACCCCGTGTAAGGGATCTATGGTGATTTCTTCCTTATCAATCATGAATGAGGATTGTTTGTACAGCAAATGGGATTGTCCCGCTCTGAGAAAAATTAAATCCCACAAATTAAATTCAACGCCCGCATTTATATATTCCGGATTATTGTTCGGATGAACGGCGTCCGCCGCTAAAAGTATTTTAGATCTTGGCGATACGGTAAATTCTTTACTCAAACCAAACCGGAATAGCAGTGGAAGTGGCCATTTCGCAGCATCCAAGTGCGCATCAATCGCTTCATTGTTTCCATAAATGGTTTCATCAATATCATGGTCCACGAGCGTGTTTGTCCCTCCCATACCCATTTTATCGCCAAAGTTGGATATACTCATCCCGATCCGGATCCCACTCTTTGTAATGAATAAGGTCCCTATATCCACGGCCAAACCCTTGGCCTGCATTTGCCAAATCGTTTCTTGCACAAACTTGGTCTGAAACCCAAAAGAAAACCGATCCGTTAGGCTCTTGGCATAAGCGATTCCCAGTGCGAGACTCCCTGCATCAAACCTCTCTCCATATTCATTTGGTTCAGGATTTTGAACCGTTCGCACCATCATTTCATCCATTGTAATGGCCGTGTAGGAAAAGCCAAGCGTTCCAAACGTGCCCATGGGAATTACGGAAGAGCCAAAATAAAATTCCGTATCCACGAGCCAGGGAGCGTAATACGTCTGCACGGTCGGGCGCATTATATTCACTATCCCTGCAGGATTCCAATAAAGTGCGGTAGCATCATCCGAGACTGCCACATAAGCTCCGCCCATGGAAAGGGATCTGGCACCGGCTCCAATTTCCAAGAATGTAGCGGATGTCGTCGCCACATTGTCCTGAGAAAACAAGCGACAAACCATAAAAACAATGATGACCAAAATTTTCTTCATTATTTGATCACCGCAAATTTTCCAGTGGTCTCGCCAACGCCAGGAGCATCAATGTGATACAAATAAATACCATACGATATCTCCAGGTTGTCTTTGGATAAAAGATTCCAGGACGCGGTACCATTCTCATTCACGCCATCATGGTGAATCTCGTTCACAAAATAGCCGGATAGCGTAAATATTTTTATCGTACATTTATTGGGCAGGTTAATGAAATCAATTTTTCTGGGCCCCCGTCCGGATTGGTATTGGTGGCGAGGCTCCCAGGATGCCGCCACTATATATGGATTTGGAACAACGGCAATGGATTCCAATTTGGATTTGGCAGAATCCGTATTAATGGTTGAAGAAAATGACGTAAAGCTGTATACGTCTTCCATGGAAAATGGGCGGTTAATGGCAACCCTGAACGTGTCTCCCTGAACGGGATGGATGACCTCCAGATAAGTCGTATCAAAGATCGTGGTATCCGTGTAAACCGTATCCGTGCCAGTGATCAACGTATCCAATATTACTGTTTCCGTAATGTCCAATGAATCTTGGTAAAAACGAATGCTGATAAGTGGCGAGATCCCACCGGGATAAGGCCTGATTTGGATTGGCTCATTCGGATCCCACTTGGAATTTCGAGGTGGGTAATCGGAGATCCTAAATGGAGGTTCATCATCATGGGTCGTATTTTTTACGATAAATGGAACAAGCTTTCCATAATAATCCACTAGAGTATCCGCACCAACCACAACCGTATCACCAATATTGCCTACAAATTGTAATTCAAAATCAGCCGGATAAACCCTGACCGGGTTTACGTCATGAGTGTAGTTTGACTCTCCATGGGTCCATTTTGTCGAATCTTCATTTAATCCAACTTCCGAATCTTGAACAACAATCCGCATACCATCAATAACGGGATTATCCGTTTCACCATCCATTTTTTCAATATGATAAAGATGAAAATATCTATAACTGACTGTAATCTGTCCAGATGCCAGAAGGTCGGCATTTTGTATATGAAATGATCCTAGTGCCGCATCAAGAGTATAATCTTGTCCAAATTTGTAAGATGTATCCCCAGATAGATCTGTAACCAAAACCGGATAGGCGGTGTCATAAATCGTGGTATCCGTATAAACCGTATCCGTTCCACTGACCAACGTATCATATACTATGGTTTCCGTTATGTCCAGATCAGAATCAATATAATTGTGAGATGCCCTGGCGACACTATCTAAAATAGTCAATGTCTCAAGTACAATCTCCTGGCCACGGAGGTTGAAAGAAAGATCTTCAGCCGTCTCAAGCGTATCAAAAACAATTTGGTATTCATTATTATCCTTGACCGCATAAGGATCGACAACGTCAATATCAATCAGGCCCGATCCATGACCCGTGATATGCTTAATGAAACTTTCACCTTCAGGAATCGTATTCGGTGGAACGTAACCCAGAGCTTCAGAATTCGGCAGTACGATCGCTGCATTTTCACTCAGGCTAACCACATTCCCTTTATAATCCAGATCAAGAGTCACGGAACATTCCGAAGGAGCGATCGGCTTCAAATTTTCTTGAGTAACAAACCCATTCTCAAAAAAATCCAGGTCATATCCTTTATCAAACGCTGTGACCGCATAATAATATTTCTGCCCATTGATAACACTGTTTGTATCGACGTAAATATATTCCAGCCCAGTATCTTCACCCATGTCGAACTGAATCCCATTGTATCCAATGGGATGAGGGCCGTTAAGACCGTTATCAAGGTCAAAAATCGCCAATGGCTCCTTAAAGGTAATATTCCCATATGCATCCGTTATGGTATATGCGTCGATAAAACCAGGATCCGTGCTTCTGTAAATACGATATCCTTCAAAATCTTTACCATATATGGGATCAGTTGATTTTTCAGCAAAATCATTCCAATACAATGTCACCCTATTATCGCCTGGAACAGCTGTCATTGTTGGTTTCAGCGGAGGTTTGGCAAAGCTGTAGTCATTGTCGTAAATATTCTGCATCGTAATTGTATTACGCAAAATATCTGCCATATTCTCTCCGAAGACCATCGCAATGGCAAACTTTTTCTTTTCACCTGGCTGCAGCGAGATATATCCGGAACCATAGAGATACGTCTGATCAACGTTTTGCATTGGCACCTGAAAATATTGTGAAGAGTCAGCTCCCTCTTGGTAAGGTTCCAGCTGGCCCCACATCATTTCGTCATTGGAGGGATAAACACTGGGGTAAGGGGCAGAATAAAAACTTGTAAGACCAATCTGATCGGACTCATCATTGTCCGTAATCTCAAAATTCGGCTCGCCCACGTCCGGTATGCCATTCCCTTCCGTACCATCCGCATCAGGACCCGTATAATTGAGATGAAACTCCGCGAGACCATCGGCCCCTATGTCGTCCATTTCCGCATCCCAATCGCCATCATTGTCAATCCCATCAAACTGACTCTCATCCACCATACCATCCACGTCATTGTCAATCCCATCGTGAGGATTTCCCGGAGATTCCAAAAAGCTCCACCCAAAGTATGCAGGTTGGAACCCTCCGTAAGAATTGCTCCATCCATTGTGGTCCCACTGATACACCATGTCGTTTTCCGTATCAAACCAGGCATCATCATCGGAATAATCCGAAGGGCCGCCTACATCGGCATCTCCATACATCCCGAACACGACACTGTCCAACACGCTGGTACCCACATTCGTGATCCAATAGGTAACAATAATAATGTCTTCAGCGGCAGGATGATTCCACTGGTATCCTCTCGCTTCCATTTCCACACCCAGGCCCGCCCGGCGCTCAACGGAATCCGCATCGGTTGAATCCGGGAAATATAAATATTCGTCATTATAATAATCATCCATCACAAAATAAGATTCCTGGTCTGCACGAACATATTTCCCGTACTGGCCGTTCCACTCCCCATTCCAATCATCTGCCCTATTCGGCCAGAAATTCGGCCAGGAATTAAGGTTATCACTCATGGCAAGGTATTCCTGGTTGGGATTCGCATAACCCGGTAGCGGCTCAAAGCTCCAGGGTGATCCTTCCGGAGAAAAATCTACGAGCCCAATCGTACCATCGGAGACAATATGCTTTCTGTTTCCATTCGCATCCAAAACACTGGCAGCGACAACGGGTGAAAATTCATAAAAATAGGAATGCCCCGTCCCTATGGGATATACGCCGGAAAAACTACTGCTCAGATCCCCAATGGCGCCATGGTTGTAGAATCGACAAAGGACCCGGTTTCCAGAGTGGTCTCCATATTTCCGATCAATACTGGATAGAACCTTTGCGGCTGAATGGGTCCCGGCTCGATACTTTTCCATGGAATCGTCATCAGAAATTCCGACGGAGAAAAGAACAAAATGGGACAGAAATAACAGGTTTCGTTTCATTAAACTATTTAAAGGAAAGAGAAATACCGACTTTGATCTGTTTTGGTGCCGAATAATAGGATGGAACAACCAGGTATTCATCGAGACTATTCAGCATGGGGCCACTATACTGAGGCGTATAGGTTGGTGCCAGCGAATAGGTAGAACGCCCCGTATTGGAATACACCGTTAACTCATTTCGAATATCAAACAGATTATAAACGTTGATATGAGCTGATATCTGTATGGCTTCCGTTAAAGGAAAATTGAGAAAACTTTTTAGATCTACATTATAGGTCGGTGGTTTACGACCGTTATTCTCGAAAGAAGTTCTCTGGCCGTCCAAGCCCTCCGTTGTGTATGGGAAACCACTGCCATAATTAAATACAACACTTACCCCAGACGCTTTTATCGGACGATAGGTCATGGTACCGTTAAGCGTATGCCGCTGGTCCCAATCCAATGGAACAAGCATTTTTTCAGGCTCAATATTGGACTGTTCATCAAAAAATGCTGCGGTGGGATCCGATGCGTTCCCTTCCGATATGGAATACGTGTAGTCCAGATTCCCGGAAAATTTTTGTCGAGAGCGCTTGGATATGGCTACCGTAATTCCCCGGGAGTTTGCATGGTCTTTATTGACGTACATTCCATATCGATCGCCGGCGATAAAGGATTTTTTGATTTCCGTGGAATTCAGATTTCTAATATCCTTAAAGTATCCGGTGATCTCTACACCGATATCCCGACCGATCTGTTGGGAGAAGCCAACCTCATATTGGGTTGTTCTCTGGGGTTCCATATTGGCATTCCCCATGGTTGAGCTGATGCCGGATGCTGCGGGGACTTCAAATTCAGGGTTATCATAGATATAACTGAAACTGGGATTTTGAAAAAAATGTCCATAGGAAAAATGCAGGTACCCTTTATCTGTGATCGGGAACGCCAATGCAAATCTTGGACTGATCTGGGTTTTTGGTTCTGATTTACTAAACCAAGGAACTCCATTTGCATTCGACTCTAATCTGGTGCTATCCGTTTTCCTGTTTTGACCATACATTTCCTCTTCCGAAATGGTACCGCTACTATCTAAATCATAATAAATATTGATCGGCTTTACAGGTGATAAATAATTTGGGTCTTCAAAATCATTTAAAACTTTCCATTGAGAATCAAAATAATCATACCTGAGACCCATGTTCACTACCATGTCGTCAGACTCGATCTTGTCCTGTAAATAGGCGGAGAACTCCAGTGGATTTCTACCATCCAAGTTGTTAATGCCATCTTCACTGATGGACTGAAACGAATCATGAATGGTATTATGATCTGGTTCAAGGAATCTAGGCTGGTAACCCGTATAGCCGGTTAACAGTACGGATAAATCATTCATTGTAATATTGGTTGATCTATACTCGACACCTGCTTTGACCTGGTGCAGGGCATTCACCTGGCTGGTTAACTCCGCTTTCATTGTTTCAACTATGGATTTTCGATTATAGATATCCATAGACTGACCGCCGACTCCAAAATTGAATCCAGCGGCATAGTTAAAAATTTCCGGATCAGTATTATACAGAAGGGTATCCAGAGCCTCAAACCAATCGGAAGTGTCAGGACCAAAAACGAAATAAGTGGAATCTCCCATCAAAAAACTATCTGCAGGTGTTATATGTATATAGTCCGCATCTTCAAGGACTTCATAAAAACCTTCTTCATCGCTCAAATGGCTTCGATAGTGATTCACCGCACGGGAATACATTACGCTGGCAAACGTGGACCGGCTTAAGGAGATGTCCGTGCGAAACAGATCTCCTGTCCTGGTATTGAATGAATAGCCCCTTCCGTCGGGATTCCATCGATATGCATGGGAATAATCCTGGGATCTGGTATCACTGTACATTCGGTTATAGCTCATTTTGATGCCAGAGGTGAGGCGAAAACTGACCTTGGCCTGATAAGTGGTTTGTTCATACCAGTTCATGGGCACCCAATCAAAGGCATCTGCAGCTCTCAAACTATCGATAATGGGCTTTAGATCATCTCCATCATCCGGAACAAAACCATTTCCCAAGCCTACGGTTGAATCTATTTTAAAGATATTCTCGGATTCCGACCATATGAAGGAATTCGGGTGGAAGATCCGTTGTCCATATAAATAGCCGTTGTTGATTTTTTCCCTGCCGGAAATGAAAAAAGAAACCTTTCCGGGCAAGATTGGGCCTTCCAAATTTCCTTTTTTATCGGAAATGGCCGAGTGCTGTATATCCAACTGTGGAAAAAGTTCATTATCGGCACTGTGATAATCGCCCGTGCTTGTGGATACACTCCCAGAAAATTTAGAATAGTCTCCATCCTTGGTTATGATATTGACAATCCCCGACATGGCTTGCCCATACTCCGCATTAAAGGTACCGCTGATAAATTGCAGTTCCTGGATCGCATTGTTTTCGATTTCAACTGCCATACCGGAATTGTAGGGATCCGTCACGGTAATTCCATCAATCATATATGATATTTCACCGCCTCGTCCACCCCTCACATGAATCTCGCCTCCTGTCGTAACCACACCGGCCTGCAAAGCTAGCACATCTTCAAACTCTTCCACTGGAAGCATCTCCACTTCTTCACTGCTGATATTGGCTTGTGAATAGGTTACGTCCGTCTGGATCATGGGCCTTTCCGCCTGCACCACAATCTCATCCATGCTAACGGCACTCTCGGGAAGAGTTCCATCAAGCGCAGTGGTAAGATCCACCTTGATGCGAACGTCATTGAGAATCAGGGTTTGGTATCCGATCATTGTGACTCTTACGGTATAGGTACCGGGCGGAATCTGCAGAATGAAATAATTGCCATTTTCATCGGTTGCGGCGCCCAAGGTTGTCTCCTCGATTATTACGTTTGCACCAATAAGACGCTCACCCGTGTCTTTGCTGGTTATGATACCGGAAAGTTTTCCCGTTATGCCTGCAAAAGCGAACTGCCCCATCAACAGGAAAGTCCATAATAAACTAAAGGAATATCTGGGAGTCAATTTTGCTCCATGTGAATAATGAATAATATAGTCCAGAATTTTCCGGTTTATTTAACCAGTACCAGTTTCTTTATGGAATGATATGCCGGGCTTTTCATTTCATAGAAATACATTCCGGATGGCAACGCGATCCCGCGGTCAGAGAGTCCATTCCATTTAATCTGGTATATCCCTGCATCCATATTCCCATCTACCAGCGTGGCAACCTTTTGTCCCATAATATTAAAAATGGATACGGTTATGTCGGAATTTTCCGCCAGGTCAAACTGGATATTGGTTACGGGGTTAAACGGATTTGGATAGTTTTGGTGAAGTGCAAATTCAAAAGGAGTCAGGCCGGATTCATCAACAGACACTTCAACTCCTACCCCGATCTGTACCGTGAGCGTCAGATCGCCGGATTGAAGCTCCAAGTTTTCTGCAATCGTGAATCCTTCTTCAGTCCCATACACCCCTACGGTGACGGTTAATGAATCATTATAATAGCCAAAATAGCCACAGGTTCCACTATAGGGAGAGACGGTGAGCCATGTGAAGTCATCTCCTTCCTTGACCTTTATATTATCAATTCCAACTCCGTAGCCCCATTCTCCGCCGCAATCATAATACTGAAAAGCAACCTTGAAACTGGTTGCGTCGCCAATATACTGTGTCAGATTATACATATGTGATTGCCAGTGAGGCCAGCCCGTCGACATTGTGGAATCGACCGGTCCCCACGTTTCACCATTATCAACCGACACATGAATTTTAAACTCATCCGCATAGGCAGCCTGGTCCGGACCACAAGGTCCTGCCGGGTTAGGAAAATATATATCCACCAGTAAAAAAGCTGGATAATACCCGCTTACAAAAACTTCATCCGAGATCAGCCAAGCATCGGTGTAGAGCGCCCCCTCACCAATCGCATCATCGTTGACATATGCAAATTGTCCACCATCATCCGGGACGGGATAGACCATATAAGTAGATGATGCACTTGCGGAATCATCCACGCCCCAAATGCCGGGATCAAATCCTGAAGCACTGGGATCGGAAAAAGTCGAAAAATTGATTTCCATAACATCTACTAATACATCCAAGGCTAAATCAATATTTGAAAGTTCAACGGATGTGATGTCGAAATCATGATCTAATGTATCAAAATTCTCAATGGTCAATTCCGCCTCCTGATACTCACCCATGGTAAGTGCGTCAAAATTCACAGCTAGTGGGTTGACCTGAAAGGGGCCCATCGGTATTGCACATGCTTCATAACTTGCATCTGATTCACCCTCTTCATAAACCGTTGTAATCTCAAAACAATATTCTACGCCGTTTTCCAAGTCTTCCACCGTGTATGCTTCTATGTCCGAGGTCCCAATCAATGATCCATCCATATAAACGTTGTAATTCTGGAAGGTACCGCAGATATCGCCATCTCCTTCATTGCCTCCCCAAACGCGGATGTCATCCACGAACCAGCTTTCGCCATACCCAATAGAATCATAATAGCGAAACGCGACCCAAACTACGTTACCGGCAAAATAAGATATATCGACTGTGTTGAACCAGTATGCTTCTCCAACATCCCATGGATTCGATACGTAAGCGACTTCCCATGTTGCTCCACTGTCAAGAGACACTTCAACCATGTTGGAGTCCGTGGCATCCTCAGGATAATTATATGCTTCAATGAACTCAATATAGGCTGCCGTATAATCACTGAGATCGATTGGACCGGTTATTAATCGACTGTCCACTGGCGCATATGTTTCAGTAGTGGAATCCGTGCCGGAATATCCTGCATAGGCACTGTAGTCATCATCTTCGCCATCTTCGCAAGGGAACATCCCTGATCCGCAGTCTGCGGCTGTCCCATCCAAATATCTGAACCAACCGCCCGAACATGCACCGCAGCTATCCACATTGACAATTTCGAAAGCTTCAGTGGCTGTAGAACAGACTGCAAAACATTCTTCGAAAAGTACGTCACCGTACGATGATGTTTGTACCCAGTCAAGTTCGACCTTTTCATCAAAAAACAATGCATCAAGAAAACCGGGTGGGCAAAGATCCTGAGTAAATGAGACCGTAGTGAATAAAATTCCAAGGTAAAATAATTTGATTAATTTCACGATATAGCTCCCTTCGTTATTAACATTTAATTCCCAGTGGAAAATAATCATAAGTATATAACATTTTCAACACAGTTCATTTGATCTCTGTCAGGCATAATGGTGGAGAATATGTTGCCCGTTTGCTTGGATGGGGTTTATTATATATATGAAAATATTTACTAGTAATTTCTATTTTTTTAGGAAATTCTGAGCTCAAATAAATGAAAAAAATGATGGTTAACTCAATATTAGCACTGGCTGGTATTTATATTACCGTTCTTGTCATATTATTTTTCACTCAGGAGCGTTTTATCTTTTTTACCCGAAAGATCAATAAAAGCCAAGAACTCGTTCTGAGCGAATTTTCAAAATTTGAAATTAATATTTCTCATGTTGGTAATAATCTCCACGGTTGGTTTATAAAAAAGGAAGTCAACTCAGAAACTCCTTTGATCATCTACTACGGCGGGAACGCGGAGGAAGTTTCACAGAATCTATATGACCAAGAATATTTTGGAGAGCATTCATTGTTATACATGAATTATCGGGGCTACGGATTGAGTACTGGCAGACCGGGACAAGGTGCATTATTTTCAGATGCCATTTATATTTTTGACCAAATATCAAAAACCCATAACATCCCTCCGAGTAATATCATTCTTATGGGCCGAAGCTTGGGTGCTGCTGTGGCAACGCATGTGGCCAGTAAAAGAGAGGTCAAGGGAGTCATTTTGGTGACTCCATTTGACAGCCTGGTGAAAATTGCTAAAAAGCATTATCCTATTTTCCCAGTTAAAATGTTGCTGAAACATCCCTTTAATTCAATCCAGCTTGCTCCAAAAATCAATATACCCATGATGGCAATCATTGCCAGTCGGGACAGGATAATCCCAAATGAAATGTCCCTGAACCTTGTGGATCATTGGGGTGGGAATAGCAAATATGTGGACATAAAAAATGCTGGACATAACTCAATCCACCAGTATAACGAATATTGGACTGCGGTTGGACGCTTTTTATCCGAACTGACAAAAGAAAATTCGTAGGAGAAGGTTTCTTATTTAATTCATAAAAAGTAATTTAACGGTAACTCTTATCAATAAAGGGAGCAGCACCTTAGATGACGTATAACCCCAATAAAAAATCAATCAATCAATCCAGAAGAAAAAGCTTGGAAATGGATGATGATTGGATTGCCCAATTCCTGGATAAAATACAGGTGGGACATATCAGCACCAGAGATGGAAACCAGCCATTTATCAACCCAACATCCTTTTTGTACGATAAAGACAATCACGAGATCTACTTCCATTCCAATGCCTACGGCAGGATGCGTTTTAACGCCGACAATAATCCCGAAGCATGCTTTGAGTGCTTCAAGTCAGGTCGGCTTCTGCCCTCCAATCTTGCCCTAGAGGTTAGCTTCCAATACGAATGTGTTATTGCATATGGGAAAATCAGGGTGATCAATGCAATGAATGAAAAACGAACCATGCTGAACGGATTGCTAAAAAAATATTTTGGTGACATGGAATCAAGGAAAGATTACCGGCCCATAACCGATAACGAACTAAAACAGACTTCCGTCTACGCAATTAAAGTAGAATCCTGGAGCGGTAAACGCAACTGGCCGGAGCGGGCAGAGCAAGCGGAAAATGGTGAGTGGCCGGACCTGGATCCAAAGTGGTTTAAAGTTTATTAGAAATATTTTTTCCAGGCTTCATCGGATTCGGGCCAGCGAGCGGTCACCTTTTTAAGATTCGTCCAGAAATCTACCCCACTTTTCCCGGTGATGTCTCCATGTCCATACTTGGATTCATTCCAACCACCAAAACTGTAAGGTTCACGAGGAACGGGCACCCCAATATTGATTCCCACCATCCCTGCGGATGCGGATTCAGATATCGTTTTGGCGACTTCTCCGGATGTCGTGAATACAGCAGCCGCATTGCCGTATTGGTTTTCATTCTCGATCTTCATGGCATTTTCCAGGGTATCCGTACGGATTATGGAAAGAACCGGACCAAAGATTTCTTCCTTTGCGCATGGCCAATCCGGATCCACACCATCCAGGATCGTTGCGCCAAGCCAATATCCATTTTCATAGGTTTTTGGCGGTGCTGTATCCCGTCCATCCACCAAAATTTTTGCCCCCATTTTTTCCGCTTCATCAATGTAATCAATAATGCGGTCCAGAGCAGTTTTACTTGCAATGGTTCCCATGTCCACACCCAATTCGTATAATTTTGCTTCTTCAACTAATTGATCAATAATATGATCCACTTCCGAAACGCAGACAGCAACGCTGGCAGCCATGCATCTCTGCCCAGCGCTTCCCATGGAGCTGGCCAACAATCCTTTTGCCGTTGAATCCTGGTCTGCGTCCGGTACAACAATCATATGGTTTTTGGCTCCACCCAGACACAATGCACGTTTTCCATTTGCGGTGGATCGGGAATACACAATTTTTGCTACATTAGATGAGCCCACAAATGCCACGGCCTTCACGTCTGCATGATCACAAATGCCTTCCACAGCTTCTCGCGAACCATTCAAAACGCTGAAAACGCCATCGGGCAATCCCGCTTCCTGTAAATATTCAGCAATCTTTAATGCGGATAATGGCGTTTGCTCCGATGGTTTCAGAATGAAGCAGTTCCCTGCCGTAATGGCCAATGGGATCATCCAGAGTGGAACCATAGCTGGGAAATTGAAGGGTGTGATCCCGGCTACCACTCCCAGCGGCTCATGTGTCATCGTACAGGCAATACCCGCTCCCACTGCCGATGAATCACCTTTTAATATGCTAGGCAATGATGTGGCGAATTCCACCACTTCTTTGCCGCGAAGGATGCTTCCCTTTGCATCGGCTACAGTTTTCCCATTGTCTAGAGCAATGAGGTGTGCCAATTCTTCCAGATTCCTTTCCATTATGGATTTCAAATTGAACATAACCTCAGCCCGGTCACGAATATTTCTTAAAGACCAGTCCGGAAACGCATCCCTTGCAGTTTGAACAACGTCATCAAGATCAGCCAAGCTGGAATCGGGCACTGTAGCGATCTCTTTACCAAAATAAGGTGAGACCACTGAAATGGTTTTTCCGGATTTAGAATTCTGGTAACCGCCGGCAATCCAATTCTGTTGTGCACCAAGGTCTTGAAATCGAATACTATTCATAATTTTTTTTAAGTTTTTCTCCCTTCGTCCAGGTCATAAGGGAACCAATAATCCTTTTCCCGAATTTGATAATCAATCAAAATGTGTTTTGGTTCCCGGAATTCATCCAGTCCTTCTATACCCAATTCACGCCCTCCGCCCGACATTTTCATCCCTCCAAAAGGTGCGGCTTCATTGTCCGTCAGTGGATCATTGATCCAGAAAGATCCTGCTTTGATATCATCTGCGGCTGTAAGCGCTTTCTCCATATCATTGGTGTAAATATTACAACCCAGACCGTATTGCGAATTGTTCGCCAATTCAATGGCTTCCTCCAGATTCTTTACTTTTTGGATTGGGATAATCGGTCCAAACGTTTCCACATTCATCATTTCCATTTCACTAATTACCCGGTCAAATACAGTGGGATTATAAAAATAGCCTTTTTCAAACTCTTCTGGGCTGTTTCCACCACACAATAAACGCGCACCCTCGGACACTGCCCTTTCCACCTTTCCTTCAGTCTTTTCCAATTGCATTACGGATGCCAAGGGACCCATATCTGTTTGGCTATGCATGGGATCTCCCAATCGAACCTTTTTAGCCTCTTCCACCACTGCTTCAATGAAATCGTTTGCAATGGATTCCATCACAAAAACACGTTCCAACGAGGTACAGACCTGGCCTGCATTGAGCAAACCGCCCCATGCAGTACCTTTCGCTGCTATTTCCACATCAACATCATCACAAATAATGATCGGATCATTTCCACCTAATTCAAGGCTGGTCTTTTTAAGTTGTGTTGCCGCCATGGCGGCGATCTTTTTCCCCGTTTCCACGCTCCCGGTAAATGCGATTACCCGAGTGTCTGGATGTTCCACCAGAGCCGCACCCGTATCTCCGTAGCCAGTAACCATATTCAGGATACCTTTTGGGAGATGATCGCAGGCCAATTCCAGCCAACGCATGATGGATAAAGGCGTGACTTCAGAGGGTTTTACCACTACTGTATTTCCTGCGGCCAGTGCCGGTGCCGCTTTCCAGGCCATGAGAAGCAAGGGATAATTCCAAGGCACGATACACCCCACAACTCCATAGGATTCTTTCACCACCATACTAATAGATCTGGGAGTGACAGGTGCGACCACCCTGCCGCGCTGGTCACGGCCGATCTCGGAATAATATTCAAAAATAGAAGCAATCCATTCGATCTCATCCAAACATTCGATTAAAGGTTTCCCGCTTTCGGCTGTAATGATCTCAGCGATTTCCCGATCGTGGGTTCGGCTTTTCACAGCTACTTCCCGCAAAAGATCCCGCATTTCCAAAGACCCCAGCATTTTCCATTCTTTCCAGGCAGATTTTGCAACCATGACGGCTTTGTCAACATCTTCCTCGGTACTTTTTGGAACTTGGGTAATGATTTCTTCCGTGAATGGATTTTCAACATCAAAGGTTCGACCATCACTGGCATCGATCCATTCATTATCAATATAATTTCTATTCTGCATATTAATTAGTGGTTGGGAATGATTCTTCGTAAAGTTTCAATGATAATATCTATATGTTCTTTTTCTACGATAAGCGGTGGAGAAAGGGCAATTGTATCACCAGTGATTCTTATAAGCAAATTATGATTGTGAAATGCATCTGTGAATACATCATAGCCCCGTGCTCCAGGTTTTTCATCCCTGGGCTCCATTTCTATTCCTGCAACCAAGCCTAAATTACGGATATCGATAATGTGGTCTGTTCCTTTCAAGGAATGGCATGCCTCTTCCCAGTATGAAGATAAAAAACTGGCATGTTTGAATAATCCATCACTCAAATAAACGTCTAAGGAAGCAATCATGGCTGCTGAAGCCAATGGATGAGCGGAATAAGTGTAGCCGTGGAAAAGATCGATCACTTTTGGATCTCCCTGCTGAAAAGCATCATATATTTCTTTTTTCACCATAACGGCTCCCATGGGGACCGTTCCGCTTGTTAGCCCCTTTGCGCATGTGATCAAATCAGGTTCGACATTGAAACGTTGGGCTGAAAATGGATCTCCAAGACGACCAAATCCCGTAATGACCTCATCAAAGATGAGAAGTATATTATGCTCAGTGCAAATCTGCCTGATTCGCTCCAAGTAACCTTTGGGTGGAACCAATACACCTGTAGAGCCGGCAACTGGTTCCGTAATAAAGGCTGCAATCTGATCAGCGCCATGCTTTTCAATGACCCTTAACAGATCATCAGCTAATTCTTTCCCC